>CAYRPT010000081.1:0-10276 GCA_964425895.1 uncultured Solibacteraceae bacterium
GTTTTCAGTTGATCCAACCTCGCCGGCGTCCAGAAATCCAGGGGGTAGTTCACCGCCTGGTTCCACGCCGTTTCGTTGACGTCGGTCGGATAAAGAACCTCGAAACGGCAGCCGGGGAATGCCGCCCGCACGTGATTCATGACCGCGTCGGTGAACTCGCCGATCAGACGCGCCAGCCAGGCCGCCTCTTCGGGGTAGACGGCGGGATCGACCGTCTGCGTCGGAATGACCGCCATGTCGCGCCCGTATTCGAGACGGAACCCACTCGTGGTGTAGTCGTCGTAGTAGGGCATCCCCACGCCAGCCAGCGGGAAGTACCACCACTGCACCTCGCCGAATTGCAGAAATGCCCGGACTCCGGCGTCCGTCATAATTTCCGCCATCTCCCGATAAACCTCTTTCCAGAAGCCAGTGCTCGCAGGCGAGAAGTTCGTCTGGAGTGCAGGGGTGTTCAACCAGACCGCTTCTCCGTTCGGGTACCGCTGGGCGATACCCGTGACCGGAGCGTCGTCGCCATGTTGGAGCTCCATGCTGAAGGCGGCCGTCGCGTCAAGGCCATAGCCGGCCAACGCGGTGAAGAACGCCCGGCTCCAGTCACGCGCCGCCCGGTTGATCCGCGGCGTGGCGCTCACGTCGGTGCGCCATGCTCCATCGACGCCGCCGCTGAGCGTCCTCCCGCTCACGGTGACGCGAAACACTCCCTCCGCGGGATTGGCGCCGATTCGCACCGCGTTGCCGGCGTTTCCCATCGCCCGCGCGAAAACCGTTAACCTGGCGCCCGCGGCTTCCGCCCGCACCAGCGTGTAGCCCCGGTTCAGCTCCAGTTCGAAGGCTTTGGCAATCGTTTCGGCCGTGTCGCCGATGCGGTTCACATGCTGGATCACGGCGTCGGTATCCGGCGGCTCGTCCACCAGCCCGATGCGAAGCTCCGTGATCTGGCTAAACTCGGGGGCGCCCGCGAAGTCAACGGTCGCCGCGGCATATTGGTGCCCCGGGCGGTGTAACTCGTAGAACCACATCGCGCCCACGTAGTGGTTGACCCGCCCTCCGAAGCCGAGCGAGTGAATCATCCAGGCCGTGCGCTCAGCCGGTACCGAAATCGAGTGGTCCGTGTCCCAGTCCGTCGCCAGTGTAATCGTCGGGTCAGTCGGCAGGGAGGGTACCGCCGTGCTCGGAACGGCGATCTCGAGGTAGTCAAAGTAGAAGCTACTTCCCGGTGAATCATTGTGGAACACTCGAACGGAATGCGTCCCCGGCCCGATGTCTCCCAGTTTCACCCGGCACAGCACGTCCTCTCCGGCGGCAAGCAGGCTCTCCTCGGTTATCGGGCCGCCGTCCACTTCAATCCCGATGCGCGGCCCTGCGTCGATCTTCCGGGTCCCGAGAAGAAGCTGATGGTTGCCCGCCGCGTGGTACTCGATCTGGACCGCCGCGCCGGGCGTCCCGGTGAAATGGATGGTTCCACCCGAGAAGTTGCCGCGCCCGGTGCTCCAAACCCCCGTATAGATAGCCTCGGCTGCATCATCCTCGATTCGCCGGCTCCCGGCGCCGGCCACGGAATAGGTCCGGGCGCCGCCGGAAGTGCTCCAGCCGGAGCACTCGACCAGAAACTCGCTTCTCGCGAAGGCCCCGGGCTGGAGATCGGCTGCGTAGGTCCACCGAAGCTTCCGGACGGCGTGCGCCGGCACTTGGCGGCCGTCCTCGGCGACCAGCGTGTCCCACGGCAGAGTCACCCGCCATTTCGAGGGTGAAACGCCGCCGGTGAAGACCGCCCACCACGGATCCCACCACTCCGTTTTGGCACCCGCCACAAATCCGTAGACGCCGGCCCGGTTCCCGTTGGCCCCCACCGTCGGCGACGTCGGCGTCCCGCCCTCACCGCGATAGATGAGCCGCAGCCGCGCTCCGTCCCGCTCGGCGCTCATGCGGAGCGACAGGGCGTTGACGCTGTCCACCAGCGCCTGCACCACCATCTCCCGCGTCGCGCCGGCCTGCACCTGGTGCGTGTGATGTTCATCCAGAAACGAAACGCCCACGTGGTCGCCGGCCGTCAGCGCGCCGGATAACTCAAGCTCCGCGCTCGCGGGCGTGTAGCCTCCCTCGACGGGAGCCGCGTAGTCGCGAAGGCGCACCCGATAGAACTGCTCGCCGCTTCCATCGTCGGCCCATACGCGCAGATAGGGCCAGTCCACCGTCGGGTACACGTCGGAATCCATCGGCAGGCAGTTGATTCGGGTCTCCTCATAGCTGAGGGTGATGCCACGCAGGTCGCCGTCGGGAAGGTTGCGGAAGAGCGGATGCTCAATGACATTGTCGCGATTCCATTCGACCACCGCCCAGTCGAACTGTTGCCGCCAGGTTCCGCTGACCTGGAAGCTGTTCGCGGTCGCGTGGTGCATCGCGGCGATCGCCGAGGGCCGTTCGAAGAAGCAGCGCAGATCGCGGTCGGGCCGGAGTTTTTCGAGGATCTCAGACATGAGTGTGGCTCGGTCGGCAGCGGCGTGAGGTGACTCGAAAGGGAGCCGGCCGGCGCCCCGTGACCCCGGCGCCCAGCCGCTCTACAGGCGCAAAACGACAGTGAGGTCCCTGCCGGGCGAGCTATCCGCCGTCTGCCCCACGGACACCACGTTGACGGATAACCTCGCCCCCTCCGCGAGCACCGGCAGGCCAAAGCCCGGCACCGTGGCGGAAACGGTCTCCCCCGCCGGGATTGTCAACTCGCAATAGGGCTCCCCGTTGTGAAAAAGACCGAGTTGAACGGGCGCGCCCGTCGGCGGCTCCTTCATGACCGCGAAAACATCGCGGACCGCTCGCCGGCCCTCCACAATCAGCGGCGGCGCGGCGTCGGATTCGATCGCCAGCGGCCCGCTCACCTGAATCGACCACTGCCCGCCGGACAACGTGCGCAGGCCTTGATCTATAGTCCCGGTGAGTCCCAGCCGCGCGGTTTCGCTGTTTCCCCGGCTGTTGGTCACGTACAGTTCCGCCGCCCCAATGCGCACGTTCGGAAGATGAATCGGATACCGGAAACTCCCGCTCGCCGGGCTCCCGAAGAAGTTCTTCACGAACGGGATAACGAACACGCGGCGGTCCAGGTGGTACACCACGCTGCCGGCCGGATGCGCCGCCGCTACCGTTCCATGGGAGCCGCGAGATACTTCGTAACGGGCGCCCCCGTCCAGCAGCTCCTCAACCACGAGAATCTCCGCGTCCACCTGAAGCAGCGTCCCCACGGACGCCGGCCCCGGCGTGCTCAATTCCACGATCGTGCCGCCGGCGTCCAGCGCCGCGGCGAGCGTGAAACCCGATGCGCCGTCCAGTTCATTCCAGAAGTGCACCGTCAACGTCCCGGCCTGAATCGTCGCCGTATTGTCGAGGGATTCGAATCCGACCGCGCCGGCAATCACCGTTCCCTGGCCGCCCGCCAGCAGCCCGAACACCGGCCGGCCCGGCACGTCCGGGTCCGCGTTCCCGCCGGTCGCCCCGCCGATCGTCCAACGCGTTAGCGGAGAGAGCTCGTACGGGCACTCGCGGCCGTGCGCATTGACCGACCTGCCGGAAATCTGCACCGTGGCGCCGCCTCGATTCGGCGCCTCGAATTCCACCGGGCTCGTCTTGCCCGACGCGCCGAAATGCCAGCCGGATTCGGCAATGACGAAGTAGCTCGTGCCGTCCGGCGTGACGCCCCAGTTCGGCGTGACGCTCAGCGTGTGATCGTCATTGCTCAGGACAGTGCGCTCCTGGCCCTCGCCGGTCCCGCGCGTGATGCGCACCACCATGCCGGCGTGCTCATTCTCGATCATCTGGAGCACATCGCTTCCGATCCTGTCCGCCGCATACTCGGTCGCCTGGTGCTCCGGCGCCTTCTCGAGGCGCCAGTAGAAGCGCGCATGGTCGTAGTTGGCGTCCGGCGGGCCGAACGGCATCGCGCTCAACCCCGTGTCGGTGAAGGTCCCCGAGGGCGGCTGGCCGTCCGCAATCTGGAACAGGCGCGAAGGATCCGGACCGCGGTAGACGCGAAAGCCCGTGGCGCCGCGAGGCAGGCTGATGCCCGTCAACGAGACCGTGTTGGTCGCTGTCCCGGCTGGTATCACGGCCCGCACTACGAAGGAAAGGTCCGTCTCCTCGTTGGTTGCGTCCACCGCGCTGATCGCATAGTAGAATTGCTCCCCTCCCGGCAGGCTGCCCCCCGCGCTGCTCACCTGCGCGGTCAGGCTCAGCAGGGGGAGCCCCATCGCCCCTCCGCTCGGCGCCCGCGGCGCCGTAAAGCTCACCGCCAGAGCTACTGCCGCTCCCCCGTCGCTCGTGGCGGCGGTTCTCTCCGTCACGTCGAACTCGGGCCGGCCGTTTGCATCGAGCCGCGCACCCATCAGAGGCCGCGGCAGCCCGACCTCGCCCCCCGGCAGTCGCCCTGCGCCACCCGCTGCTTGTCCGGAATCGTCCGTGTACCAACCGTCATCGTGGACCTGGCAAGTGAGCACTGAAGTCGCGTGGTTCAGTCCCGCCGCGATCTTCATCACGCGAAACGGTTGCCGCTGCCAGCCCTCCCGCAAATAGGTCACCGCGATAAGGTCGCCCGGCCGAAGTCCGATCGCTCGGACACTCGTTTCAAACTCCAGGAACACGTTCCCCCGAATGCCCTTTTCCAGGTGCCTTCGTAGAACCCGGACCGCCTGACTGAAATTCGTGACGCCAAGCGCCGGCAGACGCGCCGAGATTTCCTGGCCGGTCTTCAGCGCGTCGTCAAAGTCCACCAGCGAGAGGCTGTCCTGCTGATACTCGTTGAACTCGTCTTGAAACTCAATCGACAGGCGATTGGGAACATCCGCGGTTGGCCGCGACCAGAGCCGCAGGGCCGGTTCCCCGTTCTCCCTCCTCAGGATGCCTGAGAACCCGAGACTCCCGTCGCCAAACTCGTAGGCCGGCCAGCCGCCGTCGAGCGTCGTAGTGCTGTTGCTTCCCTCCCGCTTGACCGCTCCCTGCCCCTCCAGAGTCCGCTCCGCCGACACTTGCAGTTTGCCGCCCGCGCCATACGTAAGAAAAAGACCGGATCCGGTCCTCACCCCCCGCACCAGGTCAGCGGCGCTTCTACGGCGGCGTACTGCCAGGTTGCACTGATAGCGCGGCAGTTGAACCGGGTTCCCATGCAGGTCTTCAACGGTGATCAGCTCATCACAGTATTCGGCGGTCCCGGCGAAACTTCCCAGATCGATTTCCGGCAGCGCCCATCCACACCTCCGGAGCAAGTCCAGCAGAACCCAGACCGGATTGTTCGTAAAGACAGCCCCCAGCGGCTCACCCTGAAGCGAGAATCTCTCCAACCGGAGACCGTCGAGCAGCACCTGGATCCGCGCGAGCGTACGTCCGTCACTCACGCGATTCGGGACCACTACCGATAGGAAGGCCATGCTCCCGTAAGGGTCCCCGGCCGGCGTCCCGGAGCCATCGGTGAAGTCCAGGTTGAAGTCGCCCGTCCGGTTCCCCCGGCTGACGAGGTTATACCACCCCGTCGCCGTCATATCCTTTCCGGCCACCCCCTCCGGGATCTCAATCCCGTTGACGGTCACCTTCCGGACGCCTTCGATCTCGCCCATCCCCAGCAGCACTTCCGACCGCGTCAGGTTGCCGTCATTGCGCGCGAACACCACCGGAGGGTCAAACCATGCCGTTCCGTACACCAACGGCACGAAATCGTTGTACCGCGCTTCGTTTTCTGTTGGAGCGGCAGTGTGCCATCCCCGCTCGCCGTGGCTTCGCACGGTGATGCTTGGAGGGAGGAACTCGATTCCTCCGAACCGGCGCGTCGGATTCCCACGCGAATCCTGGCGGAACATGCCCCGCGCCTCACAGTCGTCCCTCGTGCGGCCGCAGGTCAGAAACGGCGCTCCGCCGTCGAGATTGCCTTCCCCGCCCTCCTGGTCTGCGGAGTAGCCGCACGCGAAGAAGGGAGAATATCTGCCCTCTTCACCTCCCGTCATCGCTTCGAGGCGCTGTTCCCCGCTCGAGGGAAACATCCACGGACACAAGCGCTGGATCCGCACCGTCGGCAGCAACACGCGTTGCAGGCCGAGACGGTTGGTGAAACTCAACCGGCACAGCGCCTCGGTTATCTCGTCCGGAGCATTCGCCGACCCCCGGAACACCACCACGGCTTCCGAGGCCGCGGCGCCGGCTCGAAGGTCGAAGAATACGAATTGGATCGTCAGCTTCGATCCTTTCCAGCCAACCGATCGCTCAATCTGGGAGCAGTAGGAGTCCGCATTCGCCAGCGTGACTGCGATCCGCGCCGTGGCGTCGATTCCGTCGTCGGACAGCGTCCTCATCTCGAGCGCGTTGTGCGACAGGACGCGCGGCTCGTAAACCTCCCCTTCGTGCGTCACCCGGTGCGTGCACCAGCGCTTCGTCTCACCGTTTGGAAGCGCGCAGGCGAAGAGCAGCAGGGGTGTCTCGAGCGCCTCCTGTTCCTTGATTGTGACAATGCTCCCCATCAGCTCCCCAGTTGCAACGGGCTCCCAATTCGAACCTTCAGGCGGATCGCCTCCGGCCCCTGGGTGGTGACGCGCAACACATCGTCCTCGAATCGGGCTGATGGATACACGCCTCCCGCTCCCGCGGTTCTCTTATAGGCCGATACGCCGGGCTGAGCTTCCACCTGGAAACCAACCGCATCCACGACACCCCCGGCGGGGATCTCCAGCCCGAATTTCACGCTGTCTTCCGAACCGCCCGGACGACCGCGGCATTCTTGACGGGACCACGCCGGACCAAGGATCAGTTCCTGGGAGACCTCTCCGCTGTCACTGCGTTCGAAGAGCCGTGCCGTAACTGAGCCCGGAGCCCGCAGCCATACGCTGAAGGTGTAGGCGTACTGCGCCGGAACCGGCAGAGTCTGCCATAGAGCCTGCGTCGTCTGGCCGGCGTTGGTAAGGCGTGACGCACGCGCCGTACCCCACGGATCGGACACCGCGTCGGCCACCTGCACGAGCGGATCCTTAACCCACTCCGGCGCCGCAAGATCCTCGCTCCTGGAAAGCAGGTTCGCCGTCGGATCCAGGAAGCAGAACGTGCCGTACCTTCCTTCGCAGGCGTCGAACAGGGCCTTCACGCTAGCCGCCTCGGCCACGGAGAGACCACTTAGATCCAACTCCCATTCCGCCCGCCAGGCCCCGAAGTCGCCGTACTTCCACTGGCTGCCGCCTCTTGCTTCGTTCACTACGGTGCGGCCCTGGCGGTGCTTGATCACCGGGTACTGGGCCACCGAACCCGATTGGAGCTGAGGAAACGCGAGCATATCAGGCGCAGTTCTCCCGAATTACCAGTGTTGTTGTTCTCCGCCCTTCGGAGGCGTGGATCATCGCCGCGGCGTCGCTCGCGAGCGAGCAGCTCGGATACTCCTGCTGATCGGACGGATCGACAAACGTGAAGTCACCAAGTCTGCCCTGCTGCGCCGCGAAGAACTCCTCCAATGCCGCGGATTCCGCTTCGTCGAGCAGATCCAAACGGATCACCCATCTTCGCAACGCTGACCCGCGCTCGCGGTACCTCTGCGCCGAACCATCCACAAATCGAAGGATTCTCGTCGCGTATGCGTTGGAAGTCTCGAGCGGATACTGGGCCACCGCCCCCGTCTTCAACTTCGGAAACTCTGCCATTTGGTTTGTTCACCCCGAACCGCTCCGGCCGATGCAGCACGTAGGGAGATCGCGCGTTTCTTCTTACCTACATCTCGCCCATCACGTCGTTGAGCGAATGCGAGTGCAACAGGGCCTCCCGCACCGCCTGTGCGATCTCCGAGCTGTGGTCCAGGAACGACCGGCTATCGACTGCCTGCACCTGGACCGTGATGTTGGGCGCCCCCGGGGCGGGCCATGTCGCCGCGGGCCGCGGTAAACCGTCCTGGGCGTACCGGACGGAAGATAGCGTGCTCGACCCCGGTAAGATGCCCGCATCCAACTGGATCGCGGGTGGCAGTTCGAATCGCGCCGTGGCCGGTGCTGGCGTCCCTTCGCCGCCGCCCAGCAGCTTCCCAACCAGTGAGACCAACCCCAGCCCCCCGCCGAGAAAGGACAAAATGGTCTTTCCCACGCTCGCGGCTGCCGAGACCTTGTTTACGGCCGATTGCGCCAGGGAGTTCTCGTTCAGCGCCTCCGTGTTCGACTCCGTGGAGCTCGTTTGCAGACTGGCCACCTGTACCAGCGCCGCCAACTGACGGTTCAGCGCCTGAACGGAGTCATTGGAGACCGTCTCCGTCACCAGCCGGCCCAGTGCGCTTTGAACCGAGGTGTCATTATGTTCCCCGCCGGCCATCTTCGCGGTCGATAAAGCCAAGCTTCTCGCCGGCTGTGCCTCGCCGCTGCTCGCTTCCCCTCCGGAGCCGGCCAGCGACGTCAACAAAGCCAGCAGCTCGGATTCAGTTTTGCCCACTGCCCATCTCCTTCCGCAGTTCGCCCTCGAGGACACAGAACGCCTCCACCATCTTCGCGGGCGCCTCCTCGAGCTTCCATCCCCCGGTCAACTTCCACGCGGCGAAATACTCGAGCCACGTCACGCTCTGCGGCGCGATCGTGGAAACCGGACATCGCTCCGTGGCCGCGGACTTCCGCGCCCAAACCGGCCGGCCCCCGCCGCCCTCCGCGGGCCGGTACCCGCACCGGCGGCGCCTTTCCAGACCTTCTCTCCGGCAGCTCTCGCACTCCCACCCGGCCTGGTTCGAAAACTGAAAGTGGAAGGCGAGGATCAGTTTTTTCGTTCTTCCTCGGAGAGGCCGCACTCACGACGGATGGCTGCCGAGATCTCCCGGCAGAGAGCTTCAGGGCCCGCCTCCACGAGCAGCGCCGTCGTCGCCGCCTGGCCGTCGATCACCAGCCCATGAATCTCGCGCAGCCCCCACTCCAGGTACAGCTTCTCGATCTCGTTGGCGAGCACCGCTGCCTCGGCCCGCTCATCAATCTGGTCTCCCGCCTCCAGGTACCGCAGGCGGCCGGTCAGCTCCCGAACGCGCCTCGTGAGCTCGAGCCGCCGGCCGAACGACATGCGCGCGATCCGGTACCGTACACCCGGCATCGCCTCCGAAACCATCTCCACCGTGCTCTGATATTCCATGCCTTCTACCCGAACGCCACGTAAATCTCGTCATCAACTGTTCCGGCGGCCCGGCAGTTCTCGAAGCGCCACTCCAGCTTCACCTCCTCGTCCCGGAACTGCGGCACCTCGGGAACCACGCCCTTCATGTAGACGCCGCACAGTTGAGACGGCTGTTGTCCAAGTTGAAACATCACGCCGATCGGCGTCCGCTGCCGCGCCGCCTGGTAGAGCTGCCGCGTCGCTTCGTCCGGCTTTTCGTACAGCGAGAACGTCGTGGTGACGCTCCGCGTGCCCGCCGCGACGCACCGCGGGCCCTCCAGTCCGAATTCGTTGGCTCGCAGATCCAGGTCGTTGTCAACCACCACTTCCGCCGCCGTCAGGGTAAAGAACTGGTCTGGCAGTATGCCGAGCCACGCCTGACCCAGGTGGCCCGGAACCAACGAGTAGTCCATCTCCGGCGCCACCGGTTCTTCCGGGAACTCCGTGAGCCCCGCTTGGCCCGCCAGGAAGCTGACGTTATCCAATACGTCGCTCGCCTGACCGCTGAACCGGATCTCGTGGAAGTCGCCGTTGATCGATATCTTCATCGCGTTGACGGCGCCGCCCGCCACCGCTCGCTGTACCGACTCCGCCGGGCTCCAGAAATCGTAAATGCTGACGCTCGGAAGTTCCGTAGCCGGCCGGTAGGTAACGGTGCGGTCGATCGGCCAGCCCCCTGCCTGCCCCTCCGTCAGCGGCGCGTTCATCAGGATTGTCTGCGCGTCGACGATCGCCGCCGCGAATCGAATCTCCCCGCCGCAGCTAATCGCCTGTCCGGGAACCAGCCCGTGAGGCGCCGCCATCCGCAATTGCAGACCGCTCAACGAATCCAACGTTCCGCCGTTGTATACGAGCGGCGCTCCGCCGAGTGACGCTTGTACCAAAGGGCCGCAGGACGGTTCCGCGTGGCCCGGCAGCCAGCTCGTCAGATAGATGGTCAGCTCGAATTCCGTCTGTCGCCGCAACGACGCCGGCAGCCCTACAAACGTCCGGCTGCCCGTTTTGTCGCGACGCTCGACCCGCATCGGCTTCTGGTCCACGGCGAGCTGGACCGCCGGGAGCCACTTCGCGGTGGCCACATCCGCCGCCATGCCGAAAGCCGGTTCGAGCGCGGCGAAATACCGGTTCTCCTTTGATGAAACGTAACAAGCCA
>CAYRPT010000082.1:0-10243 GCA_964425895.1 uncultured Solibacteraceae bacterium
GCACGCCGGGAACAGAGCTCGAACGCGAGGAGAGCGGGCGCCCGGACAACCAAGCCGGCCAGCCTCGAGTACGAACCGAGCTTCCGCGCGTACCAGGCGTATTGCGTCACAACGTTGCTTGATACCAGCGTGCCATCAAGGTCGAAAAAGGCGAACGGCCCGCTCATCGTCTAGACCACCGGCCGGCCCGACGCCAGGCGCCGGACGTTGTCCTTATGGCGCCACATCACAATGACTTGCATCAGAGCCGCGAGGGCTCCCAAAACCGCTCCTTCGCGCGCAAACACCAGCACGGTAAACAACGTGAAGCACGTGAGTGACGCAATCGCTCCCTCTTCGCGCCACCCGTTCCGGCGGCCGGCCAAGCGCATTCCGACGTACCCGGCTGCGCACAGCGCGGCCACCGCCGGGTAGAGAACGAGCATCACTCCGGCGGAGGTGGCGATCCCTTTGCCGCCGTTGAATCGGAGCCAGGGCGAGTAGCAGTGCCCGAGCATCGCCGCAAACCCGATCATCCATGCCGCGTGGATCGGCTCCCCGGCCGGATGCAAGAGCAGCACGGCCAGGATTCCTTTGCCGAGGTCGCCCGCCAGGCAAAGGACCGCCCGCGCCTTGTTGACACGGAGGACATTGTTGAAGCCGGGGTTGCCCGATCCGACGCGGCGTATGTCAATGCCGGTACCCCACATGGCCACGATCGCAAACGGCACCGATCCCATCAGGAACGCGGCCGCCAGCCGCGGCGCCAGATGTCCGGCCTGTTCAAGCATGGTACTCTCCCAGCGCCGCGCGAGCACGGTTGCGGAGAGCATGGAAGTCAGGCGGATCGTCCACCGGCAGGGGGTCTCGCGGAATGATCATCGTGACACGGCGGGGCCGCAACCTTTCGGGGAAGTCCGCCTGGGCGGCGCGCTCACGGATCGAGAGGGCAATCAGGGGTGCACCCATCTCGACCGCGGCCTGGAAAGGATCGAGCCGGTACCGGCTGCGTGAAGCGGGCTCGCCCACCGGACTATCGGGAAACGCGACCACGGTTTGATCGGCGTTCAGCGCGCGGCGGATCCGGTCCCGAAGTTCGCCGCTCGCGGGCACTGTGCGCCCGCGATCGTGGCCGAGAACCATCGGCTCCATCAGCCAGCGCAGCGGTCCGGGAAGCCCCAGAAGCGCCGCGCGGTCGGCGAAGCGGATTTCGCCGGGAAGCACAGCCGCCAGCACGAGCGGATCGAGCCATCCCGGGCGGTTGGCCACGAGTACGGCCGGCGGTACGGCCGGCACGTCGCCTTGCACGCTATACCTGCGGCCGTGAAGCCCGAGGATCACGCGGCAGGCCGCCCGGATCGCCGTCGTCGACCCCGTCAGGCGGACCCACCCGCCCGAACTCCATCCCAAGATGTTGACCGCCAGGCCGGTGAGCGCGCGCCCGGTGACCACCCGGATACGCCGGGCCGCCAGGCGGGCGAGGGGGCCCAGATTCTCCCATCGCAACCGGACGATCTGAAGCCAAGGGGGCGCGAATCCCGGGCGAAGACGCCCGCGGGCACAAAGGGCTCGCAGTTCGTTCCTCCGAACCTTGCCGTTCTGCGTGCGAGGCAGCCAGCCGGGTCTCACCAGTTGAACCCTGTCGGGCGGCACGCCGAGACAGGCGTCAACGACCCGCGTGATCTCCGCCTCCAGACGCCGGAAGTCCTCCTGACTGACGGCGCGGGTCTCGGCGGCAACTACCAGGTGATCGGCGCCGGAGAGGTGGTCGGCTACGCCGAAGGCCACCGCGCTTCCCGGGACAATACCTTCCAGGCCGCCGACCAGCGCCTCGACGTCATGCGGGCTCATCGAGCGGCCAGCCTTAAAGATCGAATCGAGACTGCGGCCGGTGAAGAAGAATTCCCCGCCGGCCATGTAGCCGTAGTCGCCGCTGTCGAGCCAGCCGTCGCCACGGTTGATGGCGGCCGTCTCTTCAGGATTCCGGTAATAGGCGGCGCAGGAACTGACTCCCCGAAACAGCACCCGGCCCACTGTCCGCTCTGGCGCCTCTCGGCCGAGTTCATCCAAGATCCGGATCTGCTGGCCTTCGACAGGATGTCCAGCCGAAAAGAAACACAGAGCGGAAGCGTCGGCCCTCGCTGGCGTCGCACGCCCCCGCTTCTCGAACTCCCGGCGATCGACGTAATCGCGAAGGGGGAGGCGATCCGGCGGGGGGATCGTGAGAGCCACGGTGGATTCCGCGAGGCCGTAGCAGGGCATGAGGGCCTCGGGCCGGAAGCCAAACGGCTGGAAGCGAAGCGAAAAACGGTCGACGGTCTCGGGCAGCACCGGTTCGCCGGCGTTCACCGCTACGCGCCAGCAGCTCAGGTCGCAGCCTTCGATCGCCGAGGCTGGTACGCGGCGGGCGCAGAGGTCATAGGCGAAGTTCGGCGCCGCCGACAGTGTTCCCCGCGAATCGTGAATGGCCCGGAGCCACAGGTCGGGGTGCTTCAGAAAATCGAGCGGCGAAAGCACCGTGCATGGGATGGCGTGGTACAAGCTGAAGAGCCAGGAGCCGATCAAACCCAGATCGCTGTAAAGCGGCAGCCACGTGACCAGCGCATCGCCCGGACGGACCTCCACGGCTTTGCCGATAGCCCGGATGTTGGCAAGCACGTTCGCGTGCGATAACGCGACGGCCTTGGGGTCTCCCGTGGAGCCCGATGTGAATTGCAGGACGGCGGTGTCCGACACGCGGACCGAGCCGAAACCTATGCGCCCGCGGGCCCCGCGCAGATCCTCGACCGACGTCACTTCCACCAGGGACGGGAGGTTCACGCGCAAAATCTGGACGATAGGCCGCGCCTCGGGAAACGAGATCAGGTAGCGGACACCTGTCCGGCGCAACACGGCAATCTGGCGCCGCGTGTAGTCCTCCAGGCGATCCCGTCGCGTCGGCGGGTAGACCGGCACCGGAATGCCGCCCGCGAGCATGATTCCGAAGAACGCCGCGAAGAAGCCGCTGCCGGCCGGCAGCATCAAGGCCACCGTGTCGTTTCGCCGAAGCCCGAGATCGGCAAGACCCGCCGCGGCCAGGCATGCATCTTCGTAAAGGCCGCCAAAGGTGATGTCCTCGCCGGTTATCGACTGGTCCTTCTCGCTCACGCGGAGAAGATGAATGTGCACGCGGCCGGGGTCGGCTTCCGCGTGACGCGCTAACGCTCCGGCCAGGCTGGACTCGGTCACCGGCTCCGACAAGGCATCCAGGCGCGGGGGCGACACCCGGTACCGCGGCCGCGCGGCCGTCTGCTGGCTGCCCTCGAGTATCGTCTTGACCCAGTCCGCCGGGGTCTCCGCCTCCGCGGCGGCGTCGTCGGGGAGTAGAAGCTCAAAGGCCTCCTCGCAGCGTTGCATCAGGTCAACCAGGTCGAGGCTACGGACGCCCAGATCGTTTTCGAGGTGGGTGTTGAGGGAGATCGGTCCTCCGGCCCACCCCGGTATGCGCTCTTCCAAGAACTTGCGCAGGAGTTCGAGAAACTGGGCCTCGACGGCCGCGGCCTCCAGTTGTGTGGTCGGAGTGGACATCAGCAGGGCACCGTCGCGATCCGGTTCACCGCCCTACACACGGAAGGACGTCTCCGTTTGAACCCACTTCTGGACACCGGCGACCTCGTTGTTCACCCAGTAATCGCGCCAGTCGATCTGCTCCGGGTTCCAGGGCAGGCGTTTCCTGTCTTCCTCGCTCAGGCGGCGCCACGCCCACCGGATGTTCTCGCTCTCGAAGATGAAGCGGTTGTCGTGCATGAACGGCCTGTACAGGTCGAGCGCCTGATCCCGAACCATCACCCGCAACCCGGTCTGCCGCAGCTTCGATGCCACGCGGCGAAGCGGATACGACCCGGGAATCTTCGAACGGTCCATCAGGCGCCGCAAATCGGTGGCCCACTGCTGAAGCTGGTTGAGGGTGCGCTGCTGCCGGCGGCCCCTGGCGCGAGCCTCCTCCGGGGTCACCACCCGGACGCCGAGGCTTGGAGACAGCCGACCGAGCGCGCTGTTTCGGCGGCGCTGTTGGCGGCGATACTCTTCATAAAGGATTCGAATGAGCGGTCCGTAATAGATGGGATTCACATCCGCCGTGGATACCTGGTAGACCTTTTCGGCGCATCCGTTCAGCAGCATCACCCCGGCAATCAGGATGGCGGAGGCGGCGAGGTCCACCGGGACGACCTCCATCGGCGCGTCCTCCCGCACCGTCCAGTGGCGCAGGCCGCTCATCGCCATCATCACCAGCGGCGCCGCGGTGCGTCCCCCTTCCACCCAACCCGGGAACGGGAACTCCAAGGCGGCTTCAACAATCGCGGGGCGGACAATGGTGTACGCCAGGTCATCCTGCGCGGCGATCATTTGTTCGCCGAGGCTCTTGGTATATGTGTAGGTGTTCGTCCATCCCCACTGGTAGGCTCGCTGAAGCCCGAGGTCGCTTAACCGCTGCGACAGTTCGCGAGGCCTCCGGCTGCCGCGCGAGAGGCCCTCCATCTCGTAAGCGACCTTGATGCGCTCCCGCATGTGGGCGATCTCACGGTCATACCGGAAACCCTGGTCGGCCGCCCCTTTCCGCCGGGGATAGAAGCCCAGAATCGGCTCGGATTCCTCCACCAGACCGTCCGCCTCGCCGCAGACAAAACAGGTGGAAACGTGCAGCAGTCTCGCTCCGAGCCGCTTCGACAGATCGATCGCGTGCCCGACGCCGTCCACGTTGGAGACAAACGAATCATCAACCGGAGGAAAGAACTCCACCAGCCCGGCGCAATTGATTACCAGCCCGACCTGTCCGGAAAGCGTAGCCAGCGTATCCTCGGAAAGCCCGCATTCCGGTTGTCCAAGATCGCCGGCGTGAATGGTCACCTTTCCGAGGACTTCCTTCATCCCGGGCTTGCGGACGATGTCCTGGAGCGGAGGCGAGGCCAAAACCTCCGTCTGGAACCGCTCCGCCGGCAAAACATTCCGCCGGCCGCGCATCAGGATGTGGAGATGCCGGAATTCGGGATACCGATCCAGGAGCAACCCGAGCAGCACTTTGCCCAGGAAACCGTTCCCTCCAATCAGAAGAACGGCGTTGCGGCGGAGTGTGTGACGAGCGTCAATCAACAGCGGAACTTCCCTCTTGCCGATGCGGCAGGATGTCCCCCCGCCACCCGCGTTGCCGGCACAGCTATCAAGACTAGCAACCCGCGGGTCGGCTTTCAACCGTAGCCGGCCGCGACACCGCCGAAGTGAAGCCCGGCGTCGCGCTGCGGAACCGCTCGGCCGCGGCCGGCGGGGTGGGATCGCAATCTCGCGAAACTCGCGGTATTTCAACCGTTTCGGATAGACTGGCTGGTGGGAGGTGAACGGTGAAACCTGGAACGGGACGGTTTGCGTTGGCGCTCGCCGTCGCGCTGTCTGCCGGGTCCTGCGCCCAACGCGAGGAGGATGTGGATGTCGGGAAAGGGATCGAGGAATCGGCAGCCGAGGCGGACGCCGCTCTTCCGCCCGAGGCCAAATCACTGACCGAGATTGTGTCGGCCCTTGAGACGCAGGGGCTTGGTCCCGTAGTCGAGGCCGAATTGGAGGACGACTGTTGGGAGATCGACACGTTTCAGGACGGCAAGCGGATCGAATTGCGGGCCGATCTGACGACCGGCCAGGTGTTGGCCGGGAACGAGCCTCGGGGGGGAAAACCCCTGTCCGAGATCCTGAAATCCCTGGAGGCTTCCGGGTACGGTCCATTCCTCGACGCGGAGTGGAGGAACGGGCGTTGGGACATCGAGGCATACAAGGGTGGCACGACCTCCGTCCTGGCCGTCGATGCCAAGACGGGCGAGATTCGCACCGAGGAGTAGAGATGCCCCGGTGCGCACGGCAATGGACGCGGGCCGGCTTTCTCGTACAATGTCGAACGTGGATCGCCTCAACTCGTCCGGCAGCCCGGTGACGGGAGAGCAGCCGGTTTCCCTGCTCCGGCAACTCGGCATCATCAGCGCCACGGCGCTCGTGGTGTCGAACATGATCGGCACTGGCATCTTCACCACCACGGGGTTCCTCGCCGGCGACCTGGGCCTGGTCTCCGCGGTCCTGTTGATCTGGGTCGTGGGCGCGGTGTGCGCGCTGGCCGGGGCGTTCTGCTATTCCGAGCTCGGCATCAACTTCCCCAGTTCCGGCGGCGAATACGTTTATCTAACCCGGGCCTACGGCCCGACCTGGGGATTCATGACCGGCTGGGTGAGCTTCTTCGCGGGTTTCTCGGCGCCCATCGCGGCCGCTGCCCTCGCCTTCGCGGATTACATCGGCTACTTCTTTCCCTCGGCCAAGCAGGAAAGCGTGCTTTGGAGACTGGGATCAGGCGCGGTGCACCTGGAGTTGGGAGGAGCCCAACTGACGGCTTGTCTGCTCATCGGCCTGTTCACGGTCATCAACTTCTTCGGCATCCAACGCGTGGCTCGCCTGCAAAATGTTTTGACCACGATCAAGGTGCTGGTGCTGCTCGCATTCATTGTTCTCGGCCTCACGGGCGGGACGGGCAATTGGGATCATTTCTCGGAGGCGGCGCACCGAACCTCATCCAGCCCGCTCCCGGCCCAGTTCGCCATCAGCCTCTTCTTCATTTACGTGAGCTACAGCGGCTGGAACGCCGCCACGTACGTGGCCGAAGAGCTGAAGCAGCCGTCACGCACTCTGCCCATCGCCCTGGCCGTCGGTACGGGACTCGTAGCGGTCCTTTACCTGGCGTTGAACCTCACCTTCATCTACGCCGCGCCGCTCGAAAGGATGAAGGGCGTAATCGCGATCGGGTCGCTCGCGGCGCAGCATCTGTTTGGATCCGGCGGAGCGGGCATCTTCAGCGCACTGATGGCTCTCTCACTGGTATCGACCGTCAACGCCATGGTGACCATCGGTCCGCGTGTCTACTATGCGATGGCGCTGAACGGGGCGTTTGTCGCCAGCGCGGCCAAGGTGAGCCGGCGCTGGCATACCCCGGTCTTCGCTATCGCCTGTCAGGGCGTCGTGGCCATGCTGATTACGGCGACACCGTTTCCCGACTTGCTGCTTTACATCGGCTTCACGTTGAACTTCTTCGCCGTCATGTCGGTGGCGTCTCTGTTTCGCTTCCGGCGGCGGCCTGAGTGGCAGAAGTTGCCAGTGGTGAGTTTCGCCTGGCCGCTGGTGCCCCTTGTCTTTCTGGCAGTAGGCCTCTGGATGATTGTCTTCGGCATGACGCTGAAACCCCTGGTTTCTCTCGCCGCGGTGGCGACCGTGGGAACGGGCGCCATCGTGTATCACTTCCGCTTGAAGGACCGGACGGCACCGGTATAGCCCCTCCGGCTCGGCCGGGATGGGAGAAGGAGCACACACGGGCCCGAGGCCCGACGCATTATGAGCCAAGTGGCACGGATACTGAATGGCGGCTGGGTGCGGGACGAGCTGTTCCGGGAATCGAAGCCGCGGGTAGACCGGCTGAGAGAGGCGGCGCGTCCTCCCGGGCTGGCGGTGATCCTGGTGGGCGACGATCCGGCCTCGCACATCTATGTCCGGAATAAGGTGAAGGCCTGCGAAGATCTCGGTATCACGAGCGAGAAGTACACGCCGCCGGCGACGGCCACCACAGAGGAGATCCTCCGACTGGTTCACGAGCTGAACGAGCGATCCGACGTGGACGGCATCCTCGTTCAGATGCCTCTGCCCAAGCAGGTGAATTCGGAGAAGGTGTTGCTGGCGGTTTCCCCGGACAAGGACGTCGACGGCTTCCACCCGCTCAACATGGGGTTCCTCGTGACGGGACGCTCCGGTCCCCGGGCCTGCACCCCCGCAGGCATCATGGAGCTCCTGCATCGCTACGACATCCCGATCCGGGGCCGCCGCGCGGTGGTAGTGGGCCGCAGCGATATCGTCGGAAAACCCATGGCGCTGCTGCTGCTGCACGAGCATGCCACGGTCACCATCTGCCACTCCCGCACGGCCGACCTGCCGGCCGTCGCACGGGAAGCCGACATCCTGGTGGCCGCGATCGGACGGCCGGGCTTCGTCACCGCAGACTTCATACGGCCCGGCGCGACGGTCATCGACGTCGGGATGAACCGCATCACCGACCGCGCCCTCGCCGAAGAGCTTTTTGGTGATCAGCCCGCCAAGATGGCGTCGTTCGAAACCAAGGGCAGTCTGCTGGTGGGCGATGTGCACCCGCGGGACGTGGCGGAGAAGGCCGGAGCCTATACGCCGGTGCCGGGCGGCGTGGGTCCGCTGACCATCGCCATGCTGATGGTCAATACGATCGACTCGGCCGAGCGCCGCTTGGGAGGTTGACCGGTTGCTACGCGTCGGACTCACCGGCGGCCTCGCCACAGGCAAGAGCTTCGTCGGCCGAACCCTGGAAAGCCTCGGTTGCCTTTGGGTTCAAGCCGACGTTCTCGGCCATCGGGCCCTGGAACCCGGGGGCCCGGCCTATGACGGCGTTCTGGCCGCATTCGGGCGAGGTATCTTGAAAGAAGACGGTTCGGTGGACCGCGGGAAACTCGCCGACGAGGTATTCGGCCGGCCGGAGCGTCTGGCGCTGCTGAACCGGCTGGTCCATCCACCGGTGATTCAGCTCGAAGAGCAGATGATCTCCGAATACGCCTCCCGGGCGCCGGGCGGAATTGCCGTGGTAGAGGCCGCGATCCTGGTCGAAACCGGGAGCCACCAGCGTTTTGACAAGCTGATCGTGACCCGCTGTTCGCGCGAGCAGCAGATTGAGCGGGCGATGCGGCGGAGCGGCGCCACCAGAGAGCAAGTGCTGGCGCGCCTGGAACGGCAGATGCCGCTGGAGGAGAAGGTCAAGCTGGCCGACTACGTCATCGACACCTCGGGCACTAAAGAGTCCACCACCGAGCAAGTGGAACGGGTGTACCGTTCTCTTCGGAGTATCGTTCTATGAGATCTCGAACCATCCTGATCGCCGCCCTGCTGGTGGCGGGTTTCGTCTACCTGACCTCGATACGGAATCCATGGCTGCGCCGCACGCCGGCGGCCGCTCCGGGCGCCGGGGTTTGGAGCGGCCCGGACATCGCCCTATCCGCCGGGCTCAGCACGGACGAGCAGAACAACGTCGAGATCTACAAGATGGCGCGCGATGCCACCGTCAACATCTCCAGCACGGTCTATCGGCGCGGCTTCTTCTATGAGATCTATCCCAGCCGGAACTCGGGTTCGGGCTTCCTGGTCAACCCGGGCGGCGAGATTATAACGAACAACCACGTTATCAGCGGTGAGGCCCCGAAGATCATTGTCACGTTGGCGGACCAGAGCCAGTATGAGGCCACGCGGCTGGCGCGCGACCCGGTGAATGATCTCGCTCTCATCAAGATCGACGCCGGCAAGAGCCTCCCCTTTCTGCGGCTTGGCGATTCCGACGGCATTCAAGTCGGCCAGAAGGTGCTCGCTATCGGCAATCCGTTTGGTTTTGACGGAACACTGACCACGGGTATTGTCAGCTCGCTGGGCCGAACCCTCCGCGATGAAAACGGTAACGACCTTGAGGACATGATCCAAACCGATGCGGCGATCAACCCCGGCAATTCCGGCGGACCGCTGCTGGACTCGCAGGGCAGCGTGGTCGGCGTGAACACGGCTATCTACGGTCCCGGGGGCAACATCGGTATCGGCTTCGCCATGCCGATCAACATCGCCAAGAGGATGCTGGACGATTACCGCGCGGGCCGCGAATTCGGCCGCCCGGTGCTCGGCATCTCCGGGACACCGATCCGCGGCGATCTCGCCGTGGCCATCGATCTCCCGCGCGAAGGCGGTTTCCTGGTGTACGAGGTGTTCCGCGGCACGCCGGCCGCTCGCGCCGGCTTGCGGGGCGCCCGGCGCTGGGTGATCGTCGGGAACTACGAAATCGGCATCGGCGGCGACCTCATCCTGGAGATCGACGGCCGCCCCATGAATGAGCGGGATTCGCTCACCTCCGCGCTCCGCCGCAAGCGGCCGGGTGACACGGTCCGGTTAAAGCTGTTCCGCGATGGCCAGGTCACGGAGATGAACGTGACGCTCGGCGGCAGCGACGGAACGCGCCTGTAAAAGGGGGCCTCGAGTCAGCCTCCGGCCGCCACCAGGCCTTCTTCGGTGATGACGCCGGCCTCCTGGTAGTTGTCGTAGTCGGTGTTGATCGTCCAGAGGTCCTCGGCGGACTCGGTGAGAATGTTCCTCGCCGCCAGGATGCCCATCAGAATGCTGTGATCCTGGTTGTTGTACTTGAAGGCCCCGT
>CAYRPT010000083.1:0-10157 GCA_964425895.1 uncultured Solibacteraceae bacterium
GAGATCCGAGTCGATGGCCATCTGTTTGCCGGGCATGGCGTCGAGCGTGAAGCGGGCCGTGACCTCGGAGATGCGGACGGCGCCATGGTTGATCACCACGTACTGGATGGCGACGAGCACCAGGAAGACCACCGCGCCGATGACGTAGTTACCGCCCACGACGAAGTTGCCGAAGGCCTCGATCACCTCGCCGGCAGCCGTCGTCCCAGTGTTGCCCTGGAGCAGAATGAGCCGCGATGACGAGATGTTCAACGCCAGCCGGAACAGTGTCAACAGCAGCAGGGCTGTCGGGAAGACGCTGAACTCCACCGGGCGGGTGATGTACATAGCCACCAGGAGCACGATCACCGAGACGGTGATATTGGCGCTGATCAGGATGTCCAGGACGCCCGCGGGCAGCGGGAGGATCATCGCCAGGATGATGCCCAGCACGGCGGCCGGCACCGTGATATCGCCCCAGTCAACCCGAGGGAAGGCAGCATGGAACCCCGGTACGAGGTTCGTTCCGCCTCGACTGCGGGAGCGTCATTGCGCTGGCTCCGGGGATCGAGACCGGGGGGTCTGGCGGCTTGAAGGGCGGAACCCGGCGAGGCCATGGCTATCCTTTCTGACGATCGCCCGACGTGAATCCGGGACGGCGCCCGCTCACCATGCGGTGGAGATAGGCCAGAATCTCGGCGACCGCGCGGTACAGGTGTACCGGAATCTCCTGACCGACTTCGGTGGAATCGTAGAGGGCACGCGCGAGCGGGGGGTTCTCAACCACCGGCACCTCATACGCACGCGCCCGTTCGCGAATCCTTCGGGCAAGGTAATTGCGTCCCTTGGCGACCACTTTCGGCGCCGCCGTGGCGCGATGGTTGTAACGGAGCGCGACTGCGTAGTGGGTGGGGTTTACCACCACCGCCGACGCGTGCGCGACCTCGCTCATCATCTGCTTGCGAACCAGGTCCCGCTGCAGACGCCGGATTCGCGCCTTGGTTTGGGGATTCCCCTCCGCTTCCTTGAGCTCGTCGCGGATTTCCTGGCGGCTCATCCGGAGATCTTTGCGGTACCGGCGCCGCTGACGAACCAGGTCGAGGCAGCCCAGAACCAGGAATACAGCGGCGGCTTTCCACAGCAGATCGCGAATCGAGATGCCGAGCCGGGCGAGTCCGGCCTCGACGCCTCGCTGCGGCAGCGAAAGCAAGACGTTGATGTCGCTGACTGCTACGGCGTAGACCGCCCATAGAAAGAGGGGGAGGAGCACTAGAGCCTGAAGGAACTGCGGCACGTTCTGCCGGGGAAGATTCTTAAGTCGAGCGGCGGGGTTGAGACGGCCGAAGTCCGGGCGTAACTTATTGAGGGCGAGACCGAAGTTCGTCGTCGCCAGTTGCATGGCGCCGCCGGCGAGGACGAGAAGAAACCCGCCCAGCCACAACGGCCGCAGGAAACGCTCCACCTCGCCGCGGACGAGGGTGGTAATGACCTCGGGCCGGATCTCGCGGTCGAAACCGAGCGGAAGGACTCGGCGCACGAAGTGCGCGGTCGCTCGGACCCCATCCGCCGCAAAAACCGTCGCCAGCGTGACGAAAACGAGGAACTGGATCGATGCCACGAACTCCCGGCTGACGGCGAAGTTTCCCTCGCGCCGGGCCCGATCGATGCGCCGCTCAGTGGGCGGTTCGGTGCGCATTCCGCCGTCGGACATCCGGCGTTACCCCCCTCCTCCAGCCAAGGCCCGCACCGCCGCCAACATGGCCGCCGCCGCCATCATGTACAGGTTGGGCAGCGCCGGCGCGAGCGCGGCCAACATTAAGACAGAGGCCAGCATCTTGAGCGGAAAAGCAAGCATCAGGAGCTGAAGCGAGGCGTTGATGCGTCCGAGCAAAGCGAGCGACAGATCCGCCAGCGTGAGGAGTCCAACCACGGGAAGGGCCAGCCGCACCGCGACGGTGAACATCAGCGAGCCCAGACCCAGAATCTTTTCGACGGTGAGCGGCGCGATCTCGTACGACCCCGGAGGGTGGGCGGAGAGGCTGAGAACGAAGACCCGAATGACCTCACGATGGAGGCCAACGGCGAAGAACAGGAAAGCGGAAACGAGGTGGCTGAACACCTGTAAGATACTGGCGTCGGCCTCGGTACCAGGATCCACCATCGACGCGTACCCGTAACCGGCTTGCAGGCCGAAGATCTGGCTGGCCAGGACGAACGCCTCGTTCAGCAGCGCGACTGCGAGACCGACGGTGACTCCGAACGCAACCTCCGATGCGATACACACTACGAAGTCCCCCGCGTCGGACGGTCCGCCGGACGCTGCCGGCCACGCCGGGTACAGCGCCATCGTGATGGCGAGCGCCAACGCGGCCCGCCCCGCCGCCGGGGTGCTCGTGAGCCCCGGGAGTGGAACGAAGCTGACAGCTCCGCCCACCCGCGTCAGCACGAGCGCGAAGCTCATCACCGTCCCCGCGGAGAGATGAAGCTCATCGGGCATACCGGCTCAAGTCTCCGAGCAGTCCGGTGGTGTAGTCGACCAGGCGGGACAACATCCAGGGAAGAAACAACAGAACGCCCGCGAAAAAGGCGGCCAGGCGGGGCACAGTGCCGACCGCGGAATCCTGCATAGAGGTGAGGATCTGCACCAGTCCGATCACGGCGCCCGCGACGAATCCCAGGGCGAGCAGGGGCAGACCGAGCCAGAAGGTCGTCATGAGCGCCTGTTGAACGAGTGTCACTACGTCCTGCTGGTTCATACTTCTCCAGGGAACATTCGTGAATGTTCCCTTCTTTCAATGACGTGCGGCCTCTGCGTCGGAGGCGCGCAGCCGCGCGGTTAGCGCTCAGTAGAAGCTCTTCACAAGGGAACCGACCACCAAGTTCCAGCCGTCCACAAGCACGAAAAGTAGTATTTTGAGCGGCGCCGAGAGCATGACGGGCGGCAACTGCACCATTCCGATCGACAGCGTTACGGAGGCCACCACGAGGTCAATGACCAGAAACGGCAGGAACAACACCGCACCGATCTGGAAACCGGTGCGCAATTCTGAAAGGATGTAAGCGGGGATCAGTACCCGCAACTCCAACTCGTCCACCGAAGGCGGCGCCGCCGCCGCCGTCATCTCCAGGAACAACTGAACATCTTTTTCCCGTGCGTACCGCGCGAGAAAGCTGCGCAGCGGGATGGCCGCGCGGTCGACCGCCTGTTCGAGCGTGACGGCGCCGGACCGCATCGGCACCCAGCTCTCGGTATAGACACGAGACAGGACCGGCTGCATGATCAGAAACGTGAGAAACAAGGCCAGCCCGACCAGCACCTGGTTGGAAGGCGTGGTTTGCGTTCCGAGTGCCTGGCGGAGGAAATGCAGCACCACCGAGATGCGGAGAAAGGGGGTCACCGAAAGAATGATGGCGGGCAACAACGTGAGAGCCGTCATCAGGACGACGATCTGCATGGGCACGCTGAGCAAGTCGGGTCCCGTTCCGGGGGGCGGCGCGGCGATGGCGGCGCCCGTCCCAGCGATGAGACCCACCGCCAGACGGTTCACCGGACACCCCCGCTGGCGGGATCTTCCGGCATCCGCCCGGACGGCCAGGGCCGCGATGCAATCAGCGAACATCCAGAGCCGTGGGCCGCCAGCAAAATGGCGCGGTCGCCGACCCGGACGAGGTGGAGAACATGGTGGGCGGACAGCCTCACCTGCTCGAGAGGCTCGATCTCGGCCCGCGGCCGCGCGCGGCGAACGCGGAGACTGAACCGCCCGCCGCAGCCGCGGCGCAGCAGCCGCACGGCTGCGACCAGCAGGCCGAGCACAAAGAGGGTAGCAAGCAGTTGGCGTGTCATCTCCATTTGGTTCAACACCCTTCGTAGAAATCGGTGATGCGGACCCCCGTACAGTCCTCGAGGACGACGATCTCCCCGGAAGCGAGCAGCGAGTTTCCGGCCAGGATGTCGATGTTCTCTCCCGCGGAGCGGTCGAGCTTGATCACACTGCCGACGCAGAGTTGCAGGATCTGGCGCACCGACAGAACCTTGCGGTCGAGCTCGACCTCAAGGGGCAGCGTGACGTCGGCGACGTGGGCGATCTGCTCTTGGGGGGTCATGGCCGGAGCTCAGATTCCTACCGCTTCAGGTTGATCGTTTCCTGGCTGAGTTCGTCCACCGTGGTGACGACCCGCGTGTTTGCTTGATAGCCCCGTTGCAGCACGATCAGGTTGGTGAACTCCTTGGCGATATCGACGGTAGATGCCTCGACGGCGCCGCCGAGGATGGTGCCGCGGCCGCCTGTTTCCGGCACGCCGATGGCGGGCAGGGCACTCCGGGCGCTGAGCTGGTAATTGTTGTTGCCCACGGCGATCAGGGATTCCGGGTTGCGGACCGCAGCCATGGCGAGCTGCCCCACAACACGCTGCTCGCCGTTGGAGTACTGCGCGAGCACCGCTCCCCCGGTCGCCAAACCCACGCGGACAAGCTGTGCCGCCGGCGAGCCATCCTGTGCATTGGCCGAGATCGCGGAGGGCTGGGCGTATTGCGTGATGCGCGCCGACGTCCCTTCGTACATGCTCCAGGCAAGGTTCAGGTCGGCCGCTCCGTTTGCCAGACCGGCGATGTTGAAAACAGGAAAGGGACCGGCTGGCGGCGGGCTCGTCAGGACTCCATCGTCGCCGAACGTGAGCGTTCCGGTCAGCGGCGGTATCGGCGCCGTGACTTCGCTGTCGGGGACCGAGATGGAGTAATCCCACTGATTTGCGGTTGCGCTCTTGGTGAACTGAATCGTGATTACGTGGGAGCCGCCTAGGGAGTCAAACACTTCGATAGAGGACGAGAAGGCCTCCGGAGGCGGACCGGCCGAAGCGGCCGCGTTCAGGTTGAGGTCGAGTGAGAAGGTGGTCGTTGGAACTGGCTCCTTCAAGGTGCCGACCGGAACCACGATGTCGCCGATGGGCACGTTCGTATCTAGAACATTGCCGATCTGCGTCCATCCTTGAAGCCTTTCTCCGGTGGAGGTCATTAGGTTCCCGTTCTTGTCCACCTGAAGGTGACCGCCGCGGGTGTAGAGTTGGGCGCCGGAGCTGTTTCGTACCACCAGAAAACCGTCGCCCTGGATCGCCGCGTCGAGCGCTCCGGAGCTTGTCTGGATCGCTCCCTGCGAAAACTGCCGCAGGGTTATCGGACGGCCGACGCCGAACCCCACCTGCGTTTCACCCAAGCCGGCGCCGAGCGATTGGGTGACGAGGTCGTGAAAGGCTACGACGCTCGTCTTGAAGCCCGGAGTATTGAGGTTGGCAAGGTTGTTGCCAACCACGTCCACGGCCGTCGCGTGGGCGCTGAGCGCGGAAAGCGCTGTGGAAAATGAAGTGAACATACTCTATCCTTGCCTTTGCCGGCGACCGCCCGGGTCCGTCCCGGATGTCCTGCCGCTACGTCGAGTGTTCCCCCGCCGGCGGGGCGATGGCCGCCAGGGTCTGTTGAATCGCCTCCACTTGGTCCCGGATCGCCATCATCTGTTCCAAGCCGCTGAACTCGGCGAGTTGGGTGAGGAACTCCACGCCGTCGGCGGGGTTCAGCGGGTTCTGGTGGCGGATTTGCGTCACCAGGAGCTGCAGAAACATCTCCTGGGTGACCACGCCGGCCCCGGTGGTGGGAGGTGGCGTGATTTCGCCCGTCGTGTAAGCGTCTGCGGCGGGGCTTAACCCCACAGCCTGCGTAACCATCGTAGGATCTCCTTTTCTGCTTGCGACCGCCCGGGCGCCGGATCGTCGAGGGACTCCAGCCACGCCGGCGCCGGTGGGTCTTTCCGCGGCTCCCCTTCCCTCGGTTCGCCCTGGCCGAAAAAGCCTCGGCGATGCGGGGGATCCTCGAAGTTCTCCCGCGAAAAAGGTGAATCGGCTTGCGACTCCGACCGGCACTCCGCGCCGGCCGTCCAGAACTCGCCGGCCAGACCTTGGGCCTGCATGCGCGCAACAAGATCGCCGATGTCCTCGCGAAGTCTCACCGCCAGTTCGGGCGTTTCAGCCCGAACGGCTACCTGGATGCTCCCGTCGCGCTCCACCACCCGCAGCCGTATGCCCGTGTCGGCCTCCGTGGGCAGCCGCATCTCGATCTGCCGCGGCCGCGCGGTGAGCGGCGTGCGGAAGGGCGCCCTGAGCTCCATCGCGGACGAATCGGCGAAGCCATCCTTCGTCGGAAGAGAAGGGTCCGCCCCGGGGCTGTCCGCTCCGTTATGCGAGGCCGCTCCTGGTCCGCTTGTGGCGAGCGCCAACGCGGCGCCAGAACCCCCTCGAGAGGCCCCCGGGGACACCCCGTCTTCCCCGTCCTCGAGCGATCCGGCCGTACCGGCTGACGGCGTCATCCTCCCGACGGGCTGGAGGGCCGCCTGACCGGCGTCCGGCGAGGCGGAAGCGCCCGTACCGCCGGCTTGGGAAATCCTTTCCGATCCGGGAACGTCGGTTGCCGCCGGACCGGGCGGCGCTGCAATGCGCGCGGCGAAGCTGAGGTAGGTCGGCCGGGCGGCTTCTGGTGCGTGCCCCGCCCCGTACTCGGCAGACCTGACGATTGACGGTTGCAATCCGACGGTTTGCCGTTCCTGTCTGGAACGGCAGACGACACCGTTGGCAAGAACCGCGCAATGGCCGGCACTCCGGCCCATTGCGAGCACGGGATCTTCCTGGGCCCCAGGGAGCGCAGGTGTCCCGCTGGGATCCGCGTTCCCTGGCTCTGGATGCGAGACGAACCGGCCGGGGCCGCCGGTTTGTTCTGGAGCGGTGTTCCGCGCTGTGGTTAATGGCCGCCCGGGCAAGCCGTTCCAGCCGCCAATCCCAACCTGCACGGAGAGGAAGACAGGGTCCCAAGGCGGCTCGCTCTTAACGGAGCCCGCCGCCCAAAGCTCCGGGGAGGGCTCGGCGGCCGTTTGGTGCCGGGTGTC
Source organism: uncultured Solibacteraceae bacterium (assembly GCA_964425895.1). Lineage (GTDB taxonomy): Bacteria > Acidobacteriota > Terriglobia > Bryobacterales > Bryobacteraceae > CAYRPT01. The sequence goes on from CAYRPT010000083.1 coordinate 6,906, forward strand.
ACTAACCGATGGAATATGCAGATGCGGCGGCGGAATCAGGCAGGCGATCGCGGACCGCTCTTCCTCCTGCGTCTGCTCGTCCGCAAGAGCCTGCCCGAAGACCGACGTTCGTGAAGAGCGCCGAGCCTCGGGGCTCCCCGGCGTCCTGTCCGCTGCCCAGCCGGGCACAGAGGAAATCGCGAGGGATCCCGACGGTTCGCCGCACATTCCCGACCCTGCGCTCACCACAACCAGCGTTGTGCAATCCGCGGGCCAGCGCTTGAATGCCCGATTTCTTTGGGATTCTCCACCTTTCGACTGGCAACTTCCCGGCGATCGTCCCAAAATGGCACTTTGTTGACACTTTCGGCTCACCTTCGCAGGACCCTTCAACCCCGGAGTTTCCTGGTTTTCGGCACCCGTCGGGAGCGGCCATTGAATTGCACGCCAATAGCCGGGAGAAGGGTCATGGACGGTTTGACCACCTCGGTAATCGGCGGCATGCGGACCCGCCTGGAGTCGCTGGAATTGCTCGCGAACAACATCGCGAACCAAGCCACGGCTGGCTACAAGTCGGATCGTGAGTTCTACAACCTGTATGTAGCGACGGCCGTGGAAGCGTCCCGGCCGGGTCCAGCCGAGTTGCCGGTAATCGATGGCCGGTGGACCGATTTCCGTCCGGGCCCGCTTTCGCTGACCGGCAGTCCTACGGATCTGGCGATTGTCGGGGACGGGTTTTTCGTGGTTCAGGGTCCGACGGGGCGGCTATACACGCGAAACGGGAGCCTGAGGGTGGACCGTTCCGGTGCTCTGCTCACAGCAGAAGGATGGCCGCTTCTGGAGGCGTCGGGCCAACCCCTGCGGATTGACGCCGCCAAGCCGTTCAACGTTTTTTCGGAAGGCGGCGTGCTTCAGGACGGTGTCGCGGTTGGCGAATTGGCCCTGGTGCGGTTCGCGCATCCGGAGGTTCTCGAAAAGAGGGCGGGCGCCTTTTTCGCGGCTGGCGACGCGGCCGGCGCGGGGCCGGCGAGGGACGCAACGGTGCGGCAGGGCGCGCTCGAGGGAGCGAACTCTCATCCCGCCGAAGCCGCCGTACGGCTGGTGAGCGTGATGCGCCAGTTTGAGATGTTGCAGAAAGCCTTGCATGTTGGCGCGGATATGAATCGCCGTGTGTCCGAGGAAGTGGCGCGGGTGGATTCATGATCCGGCGGGGCGCGATGAGGAGAGAACGATGATCCGAGCACTGTTTAGCGCGGGCACGGGGATGACCGCGCAACAAATGAACGTGGATAACATCGCCCACAACCTGGCGAACGCCAACACGGCGGGCTTCAAAATGCGGCGGACGCAGTTCCAGGATCTGCTCTATCAGAGCATAATCCCGCCGGGTGCGGCCGCGGGATCTCAGACCATCGTGCCGAGCGGCCTTCAATTGGGCCTTGGTACGCGTCCCGTCGCCAACGAAATCATCTTCACGCAGGGCGACTTCATGGCGACCAATAATCCGCTCGATCTGGTTGTTCAGGGACGGGGCATGTTCCAGATTCGGCTCCCTTCCGGCGAACTGGCTTATACCCGGGCCGGTACGTTTCACCTGGACCGGGACGGAAACCTGGTGACCGCCAACGGGGATCCGCTCGAGCCCCAGATTACGATCCCGCCGGAGGCGAGCTCGATCACCGTGGCCGCCGACGGGACGGTTAGCTACTTTCAGCCCGGTGAGACCGCGGCGCAGCTTGCCGGCCAGATCCAACTGGCGGTGTTCGCGAATCCGGCGGGATTGAACGGGGTTGGTAACAACCTGTTCACGGCCACGGACGCCTCCGGCGAACCGGTAATCGGGGCGCCGGGCGGACAGGAAGGCATCGGCACGCTGCTCCAGGGATACGTTGAGCAGTCGAACGTGAGTGTTGTCGAGGAATTCATCAACCTGATCGTGAGCCAACGGGCCTACGAAGCGAACTCTAAGGTGGTCCGGGCAGCCGATGAAATGTACCAGCAGATCAACAACGTTACGAGATGATAGAAACGCCACGCATCCTACTTCTGGCGGTTGCGGGTGCGGCCGCCGCCGAGGCTGCACCGTGCCTGTTCGTTGCCGCCGAACACATCCGAATCGCCGACCTGGCTCCGCACGTGCCGTCGCTCGAGAACGCAAAGCCGGATGTCGTGGTCGGCTATGCGCCGGAGCCTGGCCGGCGCCGCCACTTCTCTCCCGAGCAACTGACGCGTTTCGCGAGGATTCACGGCCGCGGCGAGACCGTCGTCGAAGGCGTCTGCGTCGAGCGTGAGACTGCCGCGCTCACGAAGGACTCAGTCGAGCGCGCCGTGCGGGAGGCGGTCGGCGAAGACGCGGTGAGAATCGAGGTCCTTGATTTCGACCGGCACCCGGTGCCGCGTGGCACGCTGGAATTCCCAACAGCCGGGCGGCGCGCTTCCCTCAGCGCGGCGGTCGGCGAGCCGGTCGTCTGGCACGGGCGGGTGATCGACGGAGCGAGACGAAGCCACCGGGTCTGGGCGCGGCTCCGACTCTGGGTCACACGGTCGCAAGTGATCGCGTTGCGAGACCTCCCGGCGGGTCTTCCGATCTCCAGGGACGCGATTGTGGTCCGGCGCATTGACGTCTCCCCGGAGGCCGAAACGGCTGTCCGGTCCGTCGAGGAAGTCGTCGGCGCGCGTCCGCGGCGCTCAATCCCTGCGGCCTCGCCGGTTCTGGCCCGCAACTTGACGCTCCCGGCGCAGGTCGAACGTGGCGACCGGATTGAGGTAACGACGCGCTGTGGAACCGCGATGTTACGCTTCGAAGCGGTGGCGGAGGCGGCGGGGCGGGCCGGCGAGAAGATCGTCGCGCGGAATCCCCTGAACGGAAATCGCTTTGCGGCTTTTGTGGTCGCCAGAGGGCGTGTGGAGGTGCGGGCGCGATGAAGTTCCGAACGCCATGGCGGCGCTGGTTCTGTCTGCTTTTGGTGGCTGGCGTGGTCCGCGGGGGCGACGCCGTCCCGGCGCCCGAGGAAGCGAAATCCGCGCTCGATCGTTACATCATTGAAGCGACCGGCGAAGGCGCCCGGAGCCAGGTTCCGGCCGGGTCGCTCTATGCGTTCGGGGGCCTGCTGGCGGATGCGTCCCGGGATTTGCGGGCGAGACAAGTGGGCGATATCGTTACCGTCGTGGTGGCAGACCGCGCGTCGGCGGTCTCGCGGGCCGTGACGAACACCGGGCGAAAATCCCGCGCCGCGGCCTCGGTGTGCTCACTTTTGGGGCAAATTCGGCCCA
>CAYRPT010000084.1:0-10089 GCA_964425895.1 uncultured Solibacteraceae bacterium
ACCGGAGCTCGGAGCGGGCGGGAGTGTATGGCGGCTACCTGGGCTGGAAGGACCGCCCGGGCCGGTTCCGCAGCCTCGGCGACGGGCAGGTGGACTTCAAGCAGGTCTTCACGCGCATGACCGCGATCGGCTACAGCTCCTGGGCGGTTCTCGAATGGGAGTGCTGCTACAAGGATGCGGCTCAGGGCGCGGCCGAAGGCGCGCCGTTCATCGCCTCGCACCTGATCGACGTCCCCACGAAGGCCTTTGACGACTTCGCCGGCGCCGCCACCGACGTCAAGCGAAACCGCCGCGTGCTGGGGCTGGCGTAAGCCGCCCCGGCCTCTGCCGCCCTGCGACCGGCCGTTCCCGCCGCGGGGAGGGCGCCCGTCAGTCCGGTCCCGGCGGCTCGCCGCCCTTCCGCGCAGCCTTGGCCCGGCGAAGCTCTTCGAGCCGCTCGCGGAGGCGGCTTTCAACCCCGCGGCCGGTCGGGTGATAGAAGACGCGCCCGGCGAGCGACGGGGGCAGGCACTCCATGGCGGTGACGGCATCGGGGTCCTGGTGCGCGTGCTCGTAGCCCTGGCCGTACCCCCACTCCTTCATGGCGCGTGTGGGGGCGTTGCGCAGGTGAAGCGGCACCGGTTCGGCAGGCTCCGTTCTCACGGTGTCGAGCGCCGCGCCGAGGGCGGCGTAGGCGGCGTCGGATTTCGGCGCGGCCGCCAGGTAGATGGCGAGCTGGGCGAGCGCCTGGTCGCCTTCGGGGATGCCGAGAAAATGCACCGTCTGCATGGCCGCCACCGCCTGCTCGACGGCGCGCGGATCGGCCAGCCCGATGTCCTCGATCGCCATGCGGATCAGCCGGCGGGCGATGTACAGCCGGTCCTCGCCCGCTTCGAGCATCCGGGCCAGCCAGTAAAGCGCCGCGTCGGGATCGGAGGACCGCACGCTCTTGTGCAGGGCCGAGATCAGGTTGAAGTGTTCCTCGCCGCTCTTGTCGTAGAGAAGAGTCTTGCGCTCGATGGCGTCCTGGACCGCCTGTTCGGAAAGCTCGGGCCCGGCGGAGGCGGCCGCTGCCAGCTCGAGGAGGTTGTAGGCCACCCGAGCGTCGCCGTTGGCGCAGACGCCGATCTGCTCAAGCAGGGCGGGCGGCGCGGTGAGGCCGCGATCGCCGAGGCCGCGCTCCGTGTCCCGAAGCGCCCGTTCGAGCAGCAGCGCGATCTCTTCGGGCAGGAGCGCCCGCAGCGAGTAGACCTTGGCCCGCGACAGCAGCGCCGAGATGACCTCGAAGGAAGGGTTCTCCGTGGTGGCGCCGATCAGGGTGATGTCGCCCCGCTCGACATACGGCAGGAAGGCGTCCTGCTGCGCCTTGTTGAACCGGTGGATTTCGTCGACGAAGAGCACCGTGCGCCGCCCCATCCGGCGGTTGCGCTCGGCCTCCGCCATGACGGTCTTGATCTCCTTGATCCCGCTGAGGACGGCGCTGAAGGGAACGAAGTCGGTTTTGGTGCGCCGGGCGATGACGGAGGCCAGGGTTGTCTTGCCGACGCCGGGAGGGCCCCAGAAGATCAGGGAGTTCAGCTCGTAGCGCTCGATCTGGACGCGCAGCGGCTTGCCGGGCGCCAGGATGTGCTCCTGGCCCACGTACTCGTCCAAGGTCCGCGGCCGCATGCGGTCGGCCAACGGACGGCGCGCTCCAGAAACTTCCGGCGGCGGCGTCAGATCGAAGAGGCTCATGGCCGGACCCGCTGGCGGTGGGCCTCGTAGAGGATGATGCCGGCCGCCATGGCGACGTTGAGGCTATCGACTGCGATGGTGGGAATGTGGAGGTCGGCCGCGCCCGCCCAAAGACGGCGGTCCAGGCCCTGGCCTTCGGCGCCGGCGATGACGGCGAACCTTCGGCTGAGGTCGGCCTCGCCGACCGGCCGGCCGCCGCGGGGGACGGCGGCGAAGAGGTCGAGGCGTTTCTGATCGATGATGGCGCGGACGATTTCGGCATCCACGCCCTGGACATGCGGCAGACGGAACAGCGAGCCGGCGCTCGCGCGGAGCGTCTTGGGGTTGTAGGGACTGACGGCCCCGCGGAGAAAAACGCACCCGGTGGCGCCGAAGGCCTCGGCCGCCCGGACGATGGCGCCGGCGTTACCCGGATCCTGGATGCCGTCGAGGATGACCACCATCGACTGGCCGCGGAAGAGCGTCTCGAGCGTCCACTCGACGGGCTTGATCAAGGCGATCACGCCGCGGCTGTTCTCGGTGGACGCGATCGCGTCGAACAGACGGTCCGGCAGGACGTAGACGCGCGGCCGGCGGAGTCCCTTGACATGGCTCTCGACGGCGTCATGCACGGATTCAGCCGCCAGGATGGAGGGAACCTCCAGCCCGCTTCGAAGGGCCTCTTCGAGCAGGTGGAAGCTCTCCGCCACCGCGAGCCCTCCCTCCGTCAGCGTGCCGCGAGCGGCGGCCCGGCGGACATCTTTGAGCAGCGGGTTCTGGGGGCTGGCGAGATGGAGCCTGGCATCCTTGCTCATAGGGATTCGCCCTACGCGGCGCCGCCGTAGAATGAAGGGGTCCAATCGATTCCCGGTATGGCGCGCGGCGGCCGGCGTCCGCCCGGGCGGGCGCCGGCGTTCGCGTGTAGCTCATAATAGCGCACTATGCGCAAGGGGCTGATTGCCGCGGCGGCGCTCGCGGTTGTATCCGCGCTGGCGGTTGGGGTGTACCTGGCGGTAGTGACCGTGCGGGTGAAGCGGCAGTCGGTGGTGGACGAGGCGAGGCCCGCGGACGTGATCGTGATTCTCGGCGCCGCGGCGTATCGGGGCCGGCCGTCCCCGGTGCTGAGGGCGCGCCTCGATCACGGCCTGGACCTCTACCGGCGGGGCCTGGCGCCGCGAATTCTGACGACCGGAGGCGCCGGCGGAGACCCCGACTTCACCGAGAGCGAAGTCGGACGCAACTACCTCATCCGGCGCGGCGTGCCGTCCGAGGCGGTGATTCTCGAGCCCGAGGGTGAGAGCACCGCGTATTCGACGGCGGCGGCCGCCGAGATCATGCGACGCATGGGCTTGAAATCGTGCATCGTGGTGAGCGACGGGTATCACGTCTTCCGGGTGAAGAAGTTCCTGGAAAGCCACGGACTGGCGGTGTTCGGCTCGCCCCGTCCGGCCCCGGAAAGCAACGGCTGGCGCGAGTGGCGCCTGTGTGCCCGCCAGGCGGCGGGCTACCTCCTCTGGCGCGCGGGCATTGCGATCTGAGGCGCGCCGCATCGGGGCATGGAGGAGCTCGCCAGAGCTCGCGTGCGGGCCGTCGTGCCCGGAGCTTGTGTTTTCCGCCGGCGGGACCGCCGGGCGTGGCAGGCAAGACTGCCCGCTCCACATTTCTCGCTCCACGCCTCAGGGATCCGCGGTTCGAGGCTAGCGGTCCGCGAGGATCTCGGCGTCGAAGTCCGTGTAGTGGGTGTAGCGTCTGAGGGACATCCAGAGGACGCGGGGGCCGGCGGCCGGCGCGTTGCGTATGGTGAACGGCCGGATGTTATCCCGTTTCGACCTGGTGGTGATGGGCAATTTGCTCCAGGAGGCACCGAGATCGGACGTTTTCCAGCGCTCGATCTCGCGGACCCCCTCCACCGGAATCGATACGTGCACGACATCCGGGTCTCCGTTGTCCAACACCAGGCCGCCGGAATAGTTGGGCTCACGCTCGACTTGGCCGGCCGGGGTCTCGGGAAACCAGCCGCCGCCCCGGGCGATTTCATGGTCGTGCCAGCGGGCGCCGTCCCAGCGGGCGTAGTGGTAGCGATGATCGGTGTCGGAGGGGAAGCGCACGTACACGATAGCAGGCCGGCCGGCGGCGTCGGCGGCGACGTCCCAGATCCAGGCTTTCTCTCTCGTCCGGCGCGCGTCGTAAACGACGTCGGCGCGGCGGCCGTCGAATGGGACATCCTGAAGCTTCGAGATGAGGGAGCCGTCCGCCCGCTGGAATTCGCCGCGCGTCAGCCGGGCATAGTAGACGCTGTTCTCAGGCTCGTTGCGGGGATGGCCGTCGGTGAAAGCAAAGTGGAGCGTGTCGGCTCCGTTCGAGGCGATCTTCATGTAGGGCCGCTGGTTGAGGTAGGTTTTCCCGGGGACGATGTAGATGCGCCCCGGCGCCCACGTCCGGCCGTAGTCGTCCGACCACGAGAGGTTGGGCTTGAAGTCCAGGCCGCGCCAGCCGAGGTAGAGACGGCGCTCGAGTGAGAGGTGAAAGAGACTGGGGTAGGTGTAGGAGTCCTGGCCGCCGGCGTAGCAGTGCTTGTTTGCCTCCCGGCTGTTGAGCAGGATGCGGCGTGGAGGTTCGAATTCGTAGATCTCGCCGGGACGCTTGGAAACGGCGAGATACATGTCATCCCGCGCGTGCCGCGACCAGGCCACGAGAATGCGCCCATCGGGCCGGACGAGCAGGGAGGGATTATTGTGGTCGTCGGCCTCCAGTTGGGGATGGAGGTTGGTTCGTTGGATAAGCCGCCGGGCGACGTCGTAAGAGGCCACCCGGATGCTCCCGTCGCGGCTGACCCAGCCGGTGAACACCTGGCCGTCGTGATAGACAGCCCGGGGATCTCCAAACCAGCACCACGCGCCGTCCTCGGCGATGCGCACGTAGTCCATAGGCGTTCTACTCCTCCCGCAATACCGGAATCGTGATGCCGGAGGGCATGGCGGCGGACCGGTAGACGCGCTGCGTAGCCTTGCGGAAGTCCGAGGTTTTCGCTTCCGAGATCTTGACGAACGTCTGCGGGTTGCGGTCCACCAGGGGAAACCAGGTGCTCTGGATGTGAACCATCAGCCGATGTCCACGGCGGAAGGTGTGATAGACGTCGGGCAACTCGAACTCGACGAGGTCCGGCCGTCCGGGCACAAACGGCTCGGGCTTCTCGAAACTCCGGCGGAACCGGCCGCGGAAGGGCTCGCCCCGTACAAGCTGCTGGTAGCCGCCGAGGCGCACCTTCCGGGGATTGGGCTCGGGGTCCGGAAAGCCGCCCGGGTAGACGTCGATCAGCTTCACCACCCAATCGGAATCCGTCCCCGTGGTGGAGACGTGGAGCCGGGCGGTGAGCGGACCGGCCACCGTCAGGTCCTCGTCGAGCGGCTCGGTCTGGTAGACAAGTACGTCGGGCCGTGAGGAGGCGAAGCGCTGATCGCCGTTCATGTACTCGTAGGTCATCTCGGTGCTGACCCAGGAGATGTGCGGCACCGGTTTGTCCGGATCGCTGACGTATTCGTCGAATACGTCGCCGGCCGCCGGGGCATCGGCCGACAACTTGCCGCCCTCGCGAAAGTACAGCGCCCGCGGAGTCGTGCCCTTGGGGGGCCAGGAATCCATCCGGCGCCACTCGTTGCGGCCCGTTTCGAAGACGAAGGCTTCGGGCAGGCTCATCGAGTCCTCACCCTTGAGGTAATGGGCGAAGAACGGGTATTCGATCTGCTCGCGGAAGAACTTGCCGGTCTTCTGGTGGAACTGAATGTCGCCCAGGTGGTCCGCATCGCCGCCGTTCCACTGGCCGTGCGACCATGGGCCCTCCACCAGCAGGTTGACGGCGCCGGGGCTCTGTTTCTCAATGGCTTCGTAGGTCCGCAGCGGACCGAAGACGTCCTCGGCATCAAACCAGCCGCCGACAGTCAGGACCGCCGCCTCAATGTTCTTCAGGTGTGGGCGCGGGTCGCGCGCCTTCCAGAAGTCGGTGTAAGTTTCGTTGGCCACCAACTCGCGCCACCATTCGATCTCGCCCTGGAAATACTTCTCGTCGATATTCGCCAGCGGACCGGCACGCAGGAAGAAGTTGTAGCCGTCGGGCGTCGCGAAGTCGAACACCGGACCGGCGATCTCGTTTTCACCGGGCCGGCGGCGGCCGAAGCGTGAGTAGAAGCCAAAGGCGTGAGCGAGGAAGAACGCGCCGTTGTGGCGGAAGTCGTCTCCGAGGAACCATTCCGTCACCGGCGCCTGGGGCGACGCCGCCCGCAGAGCCGGATGCCGGCTGAGCACGGCCATGGTGGCGTAGAAGCCGGGGTAGGAGGTGCCGGAGATGCCGACCCGGCCGTTGTGATTCGGGACGGTCTTGAGGAGGAATTCGATCGTGTCGTAGGTGTCGCTGGCTTCGTCCACCTGGGCGCCGGTCTTGTTGGGGATGAAGGGCCGGACGTGTTCGAACTTGCCCTCCGATTTACCCTTCCCGCGCACATCACAGTAGGCGAAGATGTAGCCCGAGCGGGCGAACCGCTCCGAGGGGCCAAGCTTCTCCCGGTAGTTGTCGGCGCCGTAGGGGGATACTTCGTACGGCGTGCGCATCATCCAGATGGGGTAGGTCTTCGAGCGATCCTTCGGGGCGTAGACGGCAACAAACAGCCGGGCGCCGTCGCGCATCGGCGCCATGTATTCGTACTTGGTGTAATTGGCCCGGATGTAGGTCTTGATATCTTCCTGCTCGCCCGGCGGCTTGGCGGCCCCCCGTTCCTGGGCGCAAAGCGGAATGGCGAGGAGAGCAAGGAACGGAATCGTCAAGGCCCGGTGGGCGGTGCGCGGCGTCATGATCCCCCTATGATAGCCGCGAATGCCGGCGGCGTCTGGCCAGGATGGCGAAGAAAGCAGGACTCGCCGCTCTCAACGGCCCGCGGGCAGGATCACGCCCGGCGCGCTCATCGCCGCACCGGCCGACACCCGAATCTCGGGCGATTCGCCGATCCCTTCGGGCAGGACGAGATTGATTTGATACAGGCCGGCGAACCCCGGCGCGACGCCCGCGTACAGCACGCACTCCGGCCGCGCCGCGGAGCCGTTCAGCCAGACCCGGAACTCGCTGAAGCGCGCGAGCGGGGCGGCCCGGTCGGGCAGGGTTCCCGGCACAAAGTCGGGCTTAGTCGGTCCCAGGCCGGTGGCATAGAGCACCACCACTTCTCCCGGCCTCGCCGGGTTGGCAGAGGTGGCGACCGAGCCGTCGGCGCGGGTGGCGATGGCCGTCCGGCCGTCCAGCAGATAGAGGGCCGGCGCGGCCTCTTCGAGGAACAGCCGCACTTCGGGGCCGGCCCATCCGTCCCGGACCACCCGCAGGCTGGCGGGCCCGGGCGTCAGGTTGCCCGGGACAAGCACGTTGATCTGCTTCGGCGAGACGTAGTAGAGCGGGGCGGGCATGTTGTTCAGAAGGACCCAGACTCCGGTGCCAGCCAGCACGACGGGCAGCGATCCTCCGCGGAGGTCGAGGGGCGACACGGCCTTGGTGGTCCAGGAAAGGCTTTCGCCATACAGGGTCGCGATGGTGTTGGGCGCCAGGACCGCGGAGAGGTTGTCGGCCGAATTCACGAAGCTGGCCGCGGAATAGTAGGGCGCTCCACTCTCACCGGCGCCGGCCTCAGGAAGAGCCACGGCCAGGGACACAAATACCACGATGCCCAAGGAGGCCCGCATATCGTCTTTCGCGTCCAGTGTAAAGCTGTCGCGGCGCGGGGTCTATACCCCGGGTCGCAAGGAGGGTGATAAGCGAAACCCGCACCCGCAGGGTCCATCCGCCGGCAAGACTGCCGGCGTGGCACGCCTGGCGGCGCGCTCCACCAGCGAAGCCTCAGCACGGTAACCTGCAGGCGTTGTGTGACGCGGAAATGCGAGGGTCAGGAGCCGGTCGCGTTCAGCTTCTTGATCAGCCAGGCCATGTTGCGGCCGAGGGTTTTCATCGTGCGCACGCCTTCTTCGTCCTTCTCAACTTCGCCTTTCTCGCGGCCGATGCCGATGTTCCAGTAGGTGGAGCCGGGAACGATCATCTCGCTGATCAGAAACAAATGGTTGATGGAATCGAACGCGTGCAGCGCGCCCTGACGCCTGACGGCGATCACCGCGGCGCCCGCTTTGCGCCGGAACATGCCGCCGTTGGCACGGGCCACGTAGCCGGCCCGGTCGATCAGCGCTTTCATCTCCGCGGTGACATCGGTGAAGTAGGTCGGCGAGCCCAGAAGAATGCCGTCGGCCTCCGCCATCTTGCCCAGGCACTCGTTCAGAATGTCGTCGGTCACCGAGCAGCGTTGATCCTTGTTGCGGACACACTCCAGGCAAGCGGTGCAGCCGCTGATCTTGCGGCCTCCCACCTGCACCAGCTCGGTCGCGATGCCTTCAGCTTCGATCTCGCGGAGCACGTACCGCAACAGGATTGACGTATTCCCGTCTGCCCGCGGGCTCCCATTGAACGCGACAACTTTCATGCGGATTTCCCTTTGCCGGGGATTACGATTCTCAGGCCCCGAACTCCTCTTCAGCGTATTGAACGCCGGGCGCCACATCAACCCCCCGCGACTCGCGCGGAGGCGCCTGCCGCTCATCGCGGGGCTCACCCTTACCGGCCGGACCGGAGAAAGCGAACCGCGTACCCGCCGCCCGGAGCGAGCTCGGCGGTGAGCGTGCGGGCCGCGGTCACGGCCTCGCTGGTGATGGCGACACTCTTCGGCTGACTCACGGCATCGGGGCTATCGGCGTAGATCTGCGCGGTCCACTCGCCGGCGCCGAGGAAGGCGAGGGGAATCCGGATGGTTCGGGCCGTCCAGTCCGTCATGGCGCCGAGGAACCAGTCCGGGCCGCGGCGCCGCGCGGCGACGATGTACTCGCCCGGGCGGCCGTCCAGGATCCGGGATTCATCCCAGGAGGAGGGCGTATTCCGGATGAACTGAAAAGCCGGCTGGTCCTCATAGGCCTTGGGGTGGTCGGAGACCATCTGGAACGGCGCCTCGAAAACGACATACATGGCGAGTTGATGGGCCCGGGTGCCGAGGACCATCGGACGCGTCATGCGGGCCTGGAACTGCTCGCGGGTTGCATTGTCGAAACCGCCCGGCGTATAGTCCATCAGCCCGCCCAGCATCCGCGTGAAGGGCAACGTGACATGGCTATCCGGGTTGTCCCGGGCGCCCGCTTTCGATTGCTCCATGCCCAGGACGGCCTCGTATCCCATAATGTTGGGCCAGGTGCGCTGGAGGCCGGAGGGATTGGTGGAGCCATGGAAATCCACCATGAGGCGATGCCGGGCGGCGGTCTCCGCGGTCCGGTGATAGAAGCGCATCATGCGGTGATCGTCGCGCGACATGAAATCGATCTTGACGCCGGCGACGCCCCACTTCTCGTACTGGGCGAACGCCTCTTCCATCTGCCGGTCAAGCTGCGCCCAATGAACCCAGATCCAGACCCGGACGTTCTTCCCTCTCGCGTAGGCGGTGAGATCCGGGATGTCCACGCGGCCGTTCATCTTCGTGATGTCTTCGCGATCCGACCAGCCGGCGTCAACCAGCATGTACTCGAAGCCCGAGCCGGCGGCGAAGTCCACGTAGTACTTCATGGTGGCGGTATCGAGGGCCGGCTTACCGTCCGGTCCGAGGGAGCCGCTCCACCAATTCCAGGCGGCCCGGCCCGGCTTGATCCACGAAGTATCGCTGACGGCGGAGGGCGGGTTGAGGGAGGTCAGAACGGTGGACTCAACGAGGCGGCCCGGCCGGTCCGCGATCATCAGAACGCGCCAGGCGGAGCGGTAAGGCAGGGAGCCCGTAACCGCCGTGTCCGGGTCGTCGGGATCCGGGGAGAGCCGGCTCTCGAGCCAGTGGCCCGTCCAACTCCCGGAGGGGTTGGTGAGGTACATGGCGGCCGTGTCCCGGACGTCGGCCTCGGCGATCGCGACCCACGCGGTTCCGGGAAGTTCCAGGAGCAGCGGAAGACCCAGGAGCACGCTCGACGCCACGCCGCCCTGATTCGAGAGAGCGCTCACGGGCAGCTCGAGGAACTCGCTTTCGTACATCGAGCGGTAGTGCGGGAGGACGAGCGCGTAGGACGTCGCGTCGCCGGGCAATCGGAACTCGGTGCGCTCGCGCGCGAGGCGGAAGTCGCGGGCGGCCCCTTCGTCGGGAACGAAGTAGCGGAAGGCGACGGCGTCGTCGAACGCTCTGGCCTCGATTACCAGCCGGCGCGGGAAGAATCCGCCCTCCTCCTCGAGTTGCAGCCGGAGCGAGTTATACCGGTCGTTCACGCCGGTGGTCTTGCCGTGGAGAAGACGGTAGGTCTCAGCGCCGCTGGAGCGTTCCGCGCCGGTGATGCGCACTTTCGCGCCCAACGGCT
>CAYRPT010000085.1:0-10058 GCA_964425895.1 uncultured Solibacteraceae bacterium
CAGGTCATACGGACCTCGAACCCCATCCATGATCCAGGACAGGGCCACCAGGCACAGCGGCAACGCGCCAAGCAGAATGGTGGGACGCGAAACTTTCATGGGTTGTTTGTACGACGCTGGCGGAAGTCATAAAGCCGGAACGAGGCGCCGACATGGCCGGCCGGAGTGTGCTGTTTCAGCCACCCGAAGTCTCCTGGCGCCACGTAGAGACCCGCGAGATAGGTTTCGCTGACCACGGCCAGGCAATCGGGGGGCGGTTGGCCGGCGGGGAGTTGCTGGGGAAGCCAGCGGCTTTGAATGCCGTAATAGGCGGGGTCCGCGGCGCCAAAATAGGCCAGGCAGACTTTCTCCGGCCGGCTCTTGTTCAGGTAGTCCCGCAGACGCAGCAGATCCTGCCCCCAATCGAGATCCGAATCCACCAGATATTCGCTGCCGCGGGGCGTTCCGCCGGCCAGGCCATTGAAATAGGCGAGATAGCCGGGGTAGGCCGAGGCGGACTCGGCGGCGAACCCCGCGGCCATCAAAGCGACGGCAGCGGTCCGCCGGCGCGACAACGGAGCCGAAGCCAGGGGTACACCCACCGCGCCCCCGGCAAAAGCGCACAGGAACGGTAGTAACGGCAGGAGGTGCCGCGAGCCGGAATTCAGGCTGGCGCCGAGGGCGGCGCCCAGATAAACAACCGCCGGCACGGCGAGAGTAGCCCAGGCAAGGGGCAGGCGGCGCCATTCCATATTTCGCCGGGCGCCGAGGAGCCATCCGCCGACGACGCCAAGGCTTACCGCCACCATGGCCAGGAAAGCCAACGGGCTTTTTACCAGAAAGGCGACGGGGAAGTAATGCCACCAGCCTTTGTTGGCGACAGCTCCGAGCAGGTAGGCCGGGGTGCCGGACTCGTTCGTCTTCGCAATCCAATAGAAACCCATCAGGTAAGGGTGGGCCGGCAGGCGAAGGTGCGCGGCCACATCCTGGAACACCCGGCCGGTCGGGGTGGACGGGTCCACGCGCTCCGCCATGGGCACCCTTCCACCCCAGAGCACTTCACCGGTGACCGGCCAGTAGACGGCGCCAACCGTCAGGACCGTGCAAACTCCGACCACCAGTAGTGCGATAGCGAGTCCGGCGGCCGAGTAACGCTTCGGTTGCTGCCACCAGCGCCAGCAGTACAGGGCGGGAAAAACGGCGCCAAGCAAGATCATAGAGTACTTGGTCGAGAGAGCCAGGCCGGCGGTCACACCCGCAAGCACCAGGGTGCGCAGACGACGGTCTTCGAGATGACGGCTCCAGGTGGTGGCGGCGGCGAAGAAGGCCGCGGTTACAAAGATGTCCGAGGTGGCGTAGTGGCTGAAGGCGAGCACCTGCGGGTGAAGGGCGTAGAGGAAGAGGACCAGCAAGCCGGAGAGCGCTCCGAAGTGGGCGCGGGTCCAGAACGCCAGCGCCAGCCCCAGCGCCAGCGCCGCCAGTAGCGCGGGCAGCCGCGCCAGCAGAAGCATCGTGTCGGGCCGGACCCGGTTCCGGAAAAGGAATATGTGGCGGAACGCGAGGAAGTCGTAGGTGAGCCACGAGTTGTGTTCGGTGGGCGTCCGGGGGTCGGCCAACAGGAGCGGCGCCCCGGTGAGCAGACGCGGCAACGCGGCGTGCACCTCGTCGTACCACATGTTCCCCGTGCGCCAGTAAGCGTAGCCGTGGGGAAAGTGGGCGGATTCGTCCCAGACCAGCGAGTCCCCCCGCGCGACCGTCCAGGACAGAGTGGCCATCAGCGCCAGCAGCAACGATGTGACGGCGGGGAACACGCCCCTCCGCTCGAAGATCGTGTTGATGCCGCTCCCCGCGGGCTCCACCCTACGCGCCTCGCGCGAAGAGCCGTCGCTGCTCATGGCTCCGATGGCGGTCTCAGCTTGACCGCAATCTCGCGTCCGTCGGGGCCTACCCGCTCGTAAGCGAGATCAGTTAGCCTGGTGATCGATTCGCGTTCACCCTGCAACAGCACACACGCTCCGGAGGCCAGCCGCCGGGCGATCGTCGCGTCCTGCTTCTGGTACGAGAAATTCTCAAAACGCGGCGGTCTTACAAATCGTTGGTAGTGGATGGCGCCGGGGTGGAGCCGGGTCAAGAGCCGGGTGCGCCGGTTCCGCGCCGCGTTGTTGCCGAAGTGTAAAGCAAACTCTTGCCGCGAGCAGCGATACATCCCGACGACGGTGCAATCGGCCATCGTACCGAGAAACCGCTCCAGCGCGTAATGCTCCTCCCGGGTGCTGACGAGCGAAATAATCCAGTCGGGAACGGGGCGGGCGGTCCAGAGCAGGGTGAGCGCCAAGGTGGCCGCCAGAACCGCGCCGGCCAGTCTCCTTGCCGGACGGGCCGGCCGGCGGACCGACTCGATACCCGCCACCAGCGCCGCCATCATTACCGGCACGAGCAGCATGGCTGGCAGCGCGTAGTGGGAGGCGTAATGCTTGACGGTCATCGCGATCGACAGCCCCACGCCGAGGATCGAGACGAGCAGTATGCGCCGCAGGCGGCGGTGTCCGGGCCCGGCGATCCAGTCGCCCCGCCAGAGCAACAGGCCGAGCACGACGGCAAAGAAAACGGCGGAAAGGTAGAGATAGGGATCTTCCTGGTACAGGCGGTAGGCGTTGTCGATCAGTACGGCGGCGGGGGGCGCCCCCTCTTCGCCCAAACCGTAGCGCTCCTGATGTGTAGCCAGAGACCATAGCCACCCCGCCACCCGGGGCAATTGCGAGTAGATGGGCAGCAACAGGACCGCCGCGCCCAGCAACGCTCCGCCGGCAAACCGCAGCCGCGCCTTCCCTTCCGGAATCACCAAAGCCAGCACCGCCACGGGCAGGAACGTTATCTTTGTAACCAACCCGAAGCCGAAGATGGCGCCGGCGAGGACGGGGTTGACGGCGCCGCTTCGCCCGGCGTCCCCATACCCGCCAAACAGCAGCGGCGCCATCACTCCCGCCAAGGCGGCCATGACGGCCATCAACAATGGTTCCGGAGACACCCGCGTCTGCGCTAACAGCACCTCATCGAAAAGGAGAAAGGACGCCTGGAAAGCCAGTGCGGGAATCGGTGATCCGGTGGCCCGCAGCACGCGGAGGCCGGCCCAGGCGAGCAGGCCGCAAAACAGCAGGTTCAGGACCAGGTTGATCGTGTGGAGGTAGTCTTCCGGCTGTTCCAGGACCGCCCGGTCGACGGGCTGCCAGGGCGAGACGAGACTCGCCGCCCACCACCGCACCAGGATGACCGCCGCGCCAAGCTCCTGGAGCGTCGTCCCGGGATGGTCGGTGTGTCCGGGCGCCTCGAAGGTCAGCAGGTTGACGGCATTGAACAGATAACAATACTCGGGATCGAAGTTCTGCCGCCAATAGTAGGGTCCGCGGCCGCTGGTTGTCAGGGTCGAGAAAACGAACAACAGGACCGGCACAACCCACAAGAGGCGAACGTGGACCCCGGAGCCGTGAAGCGGATATTGCATTGATCCGTGATTCCTCGCGCCGTCCGTCCCGCCGCGGCCGCCTGCTCAAGGGTGGCCCGCTCCAACCCCCAGTTTGATCCGGAACAGGCCCACCAGGCACATCCGCAACAACTGCCAGCCGTGCCGGAACCGCCGGATGTTGGTGCTCCCGTAACTCCGGGAGCCGTAGCGCACGGGCACATCCACTACGCCGAGGCCAAGCACCGCGGCCGGGAAGAGCAACTCGAAGTCGCCGAACGGATCGAAGTCCCCGAAGTCCCGGCGCCAGGCGATCATGCGCTGGTAATCATGGCGCGCAAGCATCTTTGTACCACACAAGGAATCGCCGAGCCGTGTGTCCAGGACCCAGCTCAGGGCCTTGGCGAAAAAGACGTTGCCGAGGCGGTTCAGAGTGCGCATGGCCTCAGCCGCCATGGGGTACACCAGGCGCGAACCGTTGACGAAATCTCCATGACCGGAAGCCCAGGCTCCGCAAAACCGGACGAGCATCTCCGGCGGCACCGTGAGATCCGCATCGAGGATCGTCAGCAGGGGCTGGCTGGCATGTTCGAAGCCGAGCCGGACCGCGTCCGCCTTGCCGCGCCCTGTCTGGCGAAGGGCCCGGACGGTTGTCTGTTCCGGCGCCTCCCGGGCCGCCCGCTCGATTTCCTCCCACGTTCCATCGCTCGAATGGCCCTCGACGAAGATCACCTCGAGCGGGCAGCCCAGCCGGGGGAGCCGGCGCAGCGCATTCGCGATGTTGCCGCGCTCATTTCGTGCCGGAATAACGCAGGTGACCCCGGCCGGTTCGCAAGGTTTTACGGGGCGGAGCACAACGAGATCCACCAGGCTGAGCCAGCGCAGCAACGGGACCAGGGGGAGCAGCCGGTTGACCAGCTCCCCAAGTCCCAGGAGGCGGAAAGGGAGATAAACGCGAAGCTTGTGCCAGACCACGCGGTACCCGCTGATGCGCGCCAGGTTATCGAGATCCACTCGTGTCAGGAAGGTGCTCGGAAGCTCCCCCTGCCGGAGGCCGAGCCGGTTCGCCAAATAGTACACGTCGCGAAGGTACGGGTTGTAGAGCACCAGCAGGATCCGCGATGTCCGCGACAATCGCGGATAGAGGGCGGCCAGCCGGCCCTGGATGTCGTGTTCGTGATTGAAAGAGCCGTTCACGAGAACGGCGGTGCGCCCCTCGACTTCCCCGCTGAGATCGGGAAACGGCTCGTCCACGGCCAGGCGCACCTTGGCCGGACACTGGAGAGCGGCCAGCAGCAGACCGCCGTCGTCGGTCCGCGGCAGCCATTGGATTACGCGGTCGTAGTAACGGGTGAGCGCCGACAGCTCCCGGGCGATCACCCGGTTGACGTAGCGCTTCCAGCCGGGTGCATCGCGGCACACATCGGCTGCGGTCGCATCCACGCCGCTATACTACTACTAGAAAATGCCTGCCCGCCCGGCCCGGCCCGCCGACGCCATGGTCCTCTTCGACATCGACGGGACTCTGCTGCGCCGTTCGGGTCCGCACCACCGGCAGGTTCTCGAGGACGCGGTCCGCCTGGTGACCGGCTGGGAGGTTTCCGTTGATGGTATCCCGGTCCAAGGGATGTTGGATAACAGCATCCTGATCGAGATGATGGAGCGGGCGGGCGTGGAAAGCGAGCTTATCCGCCGCCGGCTGCCGGCTATCGTGGAGAAGGCCCAGAACCTCTACGTGCGCCGGTGTCCGGATCTGCGCTCGAAGTTGTGCCCCGGTGTCCGCGCGGCGTTGGCGCGACTGCGGCGGCGGGAGGTCCTGATGGGGCTGGTCACCGGCAACCTGACCCGAATCGGCTGGACGAAGATGCGCCGGGCGGGCCTGGATCCCTATTTCGATTTCGGCGCCTTCGGCGAACAGGCGCCTACTCGGGCGGAGCTGGCCCGGCGGGCCATCCGGGAGGCGCGCCGCAGTGGCCGG
Source organism: uncultured Solibacteraceae bacterium (assembly GCA_964425895.1). Taxonomy (GTDB): domain Bacteria; phylum Acidobacteriota; class Terriglobia; order Bryobacterales; family Bryobacteraceae; genus CAYRPT01. Next base: position 5,418 of record CAYRPT010000085.1, read on the forward strand.
ATCGGAGCTTTCTCCTCGATCACCTTGGTCGGCGACCACCCCAACGACATCCTCGCCGCACGCGCCAACGGTATTCGAGCCATCGCGGTCGCCACCGGCTTGAGCCCGCCCGGCGAGCTTGCCACCCATCACCCGGATTTCCTGCTCGCGGACCTGCGCGAGTTCCGGCTGGCGATGTTGGACCGGCCTCCGGAACGGTGAGGCGGCGGGCTCCGGCTTGCCGGAGGCGGCGACGCGTGAGACACTCACGACAGTGAAGATAGGCATCACCTGCTACCCGACCTTCGGAGGCTCCGGGATCCTGGCGACGGAGCTCGGCCAGGAACTCGCTCTCCGCGGCCACGAGGTTCATTTCATTTCCTACGCCAATCCGATCCGCTTGGACCCGGAGGTGGAGCGCGTGCACTACCACGAGGTCGAGGTCGCCACCTATCCGCTGTTTCAGTTCCCTCCTTACACGCTCGCCCTCGCCTCGCGCATGGCGGAGGTGGCTGAGGTGTATGGCCTCGATATCCTTCACGCCCACTACGCGATTCCACATTCCTCGTCGGCGGAGATGGCCCGGCGGATGCTCGCGCCGCAGCAGCGGCTGCCGGTGGTGACCACGCTGCACGGCACCGACATCACCCTCGTGGGGACCGACCGTTCGTACTTCCGCGTGACGAAGTTCGCCATCGAGGAGTCCGATGGCATCACCGCCGTGAGTGAGTACCTCAAGCGCCGCACCATTGAGGTTTTCGGAATCACCAAGGAGATCGCCGTCATCCACAACTTCGTCAATTGCGAGATCTACAAGCCGGCCGCCGATCCGTGCCGGGCCAGGAAGACGCTGCTGCATATCTCCAACTTCCGGCCGGTGAAGCGGCCGACCGACTGCATACGTATTCTCGAGCGCGTGCTGGACACGGTGGACGCTGAACTGCTCATGGTGGGCGATGGTCCGGAGCGTGGCCCGGCGGAATTCCTCGCGCGCGAGCTCGGCATCGAGAAGAACGTCAGCTTCCTGGGCAAGCAGGGACACGTCGAGCGGATCATCCCCCACGCCGATGTTCTGCTGTTGCCGAGCCAGTTGGAGGCGTTCGGACTGGCCGCCCTGGAGGCCATGGCGTGCGGCGTGCCGCCGGTGGCGACGCGAACCGGGGGCCTCACGGAGGTCATCACCCATGGCGAGGACGGGTTCCTTGAGGAACCTGGTGACACCGACGCAATGGCGGCGCGAGTCACCGAGCTGCTAACCCGGCCGGAGTTGCACCAGCGGATGTCCCAGGCTGCCCGCCGGACCGCAACCTCGCGCTTCTGTAGCTCCCTGTTGATCCCGGAGTATGAACGGTACTACGAGCTTGTCCTTTCCCGGTAAGCGCGGCGCCGCGCCCCCGTCACGCGGCCCTTGCCCGCCGGGCCGGGAACTTTTTTGTCCCCGGGAAGTCTATAGTAATGCGGAGCGTGGAAGTCTCCGCCGTTGCGGTTACAATCTGGATAAGAGGCACAAAGTGGCCGATTCCACCGCAAGCTGTGATATCGAGCCGGCGGCCGAGGATCCGCGGCGCACGGGCGAGGGGCCGGGAAGCGATCTTGTTTTGGGCCTCCGTCACGGTCGCGAAGAGGCCTACGAGGAGTTGATCCGCCGCTATCAGCAGCCGGTGTACAGCCTTGTCTATCGCCTGGTGGAAGACGCCCCCGACGCGAGCGATATCGTTCAGGAGGTCTTCCTGAAGATCTTCCGGAACATCGATCGGTTTCGGGGTGAATCGAGTCTGAAGACCTGGATCTATCGAATCGCCGTCAACGAAGCTCATAATCATCGCCGGTGGTTCTGCCGGCACCGTAAACGCGAGGTTGGGATAGAGAATGAGGACTCTTCCGGCGCCCATCCCATCGGGGAAACGCTGCCGGACCCCGGGCGGTCTCCGTTTGAGATCGCTCTCGAGGAGGAGACGATGGCTTTGTTCGAAAGGGCCTTGGCCAACATCCGGCCGGTGTTTCGCGAAGCCGTGGTTCTCCGGGATGTGGAAGATCTCAGCTATGAGGAAATTGCCGAGGTCCTTCAGGTGTCCTTGGGTACAGTCAAGTCGAGAATCTTGCGGGGGCGGGAGGCGCTCCGGCAGGAATTGACAAACCGGCTCGACCGCGGGCGGCTGTTTGGATGGGCGCCCAGCCGGGCCGAGCAAGACTGGACATAGCATGAAGTGCCAACAACTCGTTGAAATGGCGAGCGCAACCATCGATGGCCGGTTGCCGGAAGCCGAGTCCCAGGAGTTGCGGCGCCACATCAAGTACTGTCCGGAGTGCGCTCTGTGCCTCCATCAACTGGAAAAGCAGAGGGCCGCGCTGCGTTCCTTGTCACGCCCCTTGGCCCCACCCGATCTGACAACGAAGCTGCGGGTAGTGGCGTCGCGACACCTCGCCGAGCTCGATCGGCGCGCAGAGTACTGCAATACGTTCACGCGTTGGCTGAATTACTGGTGGATGTGGGGCGATAATCTGATAAGGCCTCGCGCTCTCCCGGCGGCGTGCGGAGTGCTCGCCGCACTCTTCCTTTTTGGACTCATGGCGCCGGTCTTCGCGATTCATGCATCAGTCCACGACGACGTGCCGACTGTGTTGTTCACCGAGGCTTCGCTGGCGCAGGCTTTCATCTCGTTCGGGCAGATTCCCGAAGATATCGTGGTGGATGTCTACGTGGACGGCAGCGGGCGTCTGATCGATTATGCCGTGCCGTCCGGCCAGGACTGGCAGAACGACCCGAGTTTGCGGCGGTGCATCGAAAGCGTTCTGTTGTGCACGCAGTTCATCCCGGCGACCATGTTCGGACAACCGGCGGCGGGACGCGTGCGCGTGACCGTGCGCGGCAACTCCGTCGACGTGCAGGGCTGATGCCGGCAGCGCTACCGACGAGTCACGGAGCCATTCTCCGGAGCCGCGCTAGGCTATAGCCTGCGGCTCCCGGGCAGCCTTGCGATGCCTCGCAAACTCGGCCAGCATTTCCTCCAGAACGCCTCCTTTCTGCGGCGCATTGCGGAAGCCGCGTGCCCGGGCGGATCCGAGACCGTGATTGAGATCGGTCCGGGCCGGGGTGCGCTGACCGCGTTTCTCCTCGAGCGTTCTCCCAGGATCGTGGCGATCGAGGTCGACCCCGCCATGGTGGAGGCGTTGCACTCGCGTTTCCCGTCGGCACGGGGATTGGAGATCCTCCCTGCCGACATCCTGACGGTGGACCTGGCGCCTCTCCTGCCCGCCGTGATCACGGGCAACCTGCCCTACTACATTACCTCTCCGATTCTGTTCAAGGTTCTCGGGCACACCGGGCGGTTCTCTCGCGCCGTGTTCCTCGTTCAGAGGGAGGTGGCGGACCGCTTGGGAGCCAAGCCGGGTTCCAGAGATTACGGGTACCTTACCGTCCACACGCAACTCCTGGCCGAAGTCCGCGTCCTGTTCGGGGTGCCACGGGGCGCGTTCTCCCCCGCGCCGAAGGTCGACTCCGCCGTGGTTCAGTTGACTCCTCGCCTGCCTGCGGCGACGCCGGCGAGTGAGGCGTTCCTCCGCTTCGCGGCCGCGTGTTTTCGGCAGAAGCGCAAGACCCTCCGGAACAACCTGCAAGACGACTGGCCGGCGATTCGCGGATTCCCCGAAGCCCGGCTGCGCGCTGAGCAGCTCGCTGTGGAAGAACTGCTGGAACTGTACGAGCGGCTGCGGGAAAGCCGTCAGGATGCAGCGTTCAGCGGCCACCCCGAAGCGCCTCCTCCAGCTCGGCGGGTTTGAAGCCGAACGGCCCGGGCCGGCTCTTGTAGGCGACGCGGCCGTCACGATCGATCAGGTATAGGCGATCCGGCCAGCCTGTGTAGGCCTCTTCCGTCGAGTCGTCCAGATGGTCGATGAGCGCTGGAATCCGGAGCCCCAGCTTGCGGACGCACGCCGTGGCGATCCCGCTTCTTTCCTCATAGCTCTCGGGGCTGTCGTACACAACCTCATCCTTGATGTTGACCGGCAACTGCCACAGGTTGCTTGGATGGGCCTCTTGAATGTAAACGACGAAGAACGCGACTCGGTCGCCATACTCATCATGGAGTCGATTGAGCTCGGGAACCTCCCGGCGGAATGGTGGTCAAGTGTAGCTTCCGAAGATGAGCACCACCGGCCGCTCACCCCGGAAATCGCTTAGGCGGACCGTTTCGCTTCCATCCACCCGCGCGAGCTCGAAATCGGGCGCCATCGCGCCTCGATCGAGGCTGCCGGACCGCGCCGCGTTCCAAAGAATCGGAAACGGCAAAACCATCGTGAGCGGCCTCGGAACGTGAGCCATGATGGCGCCGAAGCGCTCGGGGGGCTGTAGCATGACGGCGTAGAGTCCCAGGCAGGCCGCGCCGTATACCGCCACGAGGGCAATAGCGCTTTTCATCAGCCAACGCGTTCTTTGGGTCATGACCGGATTCCGTCAGTACACCGCTTTCAGGCCGAACTGAATGAGCCGCGCGGGACCGGCTTGCAGGATTCGCCCGAAGGACGGCGAGGCCATGTCGTTCACCGGTAATGCGAAATTGGCGCGGTTCAAGACGTTGAAGCACTCCACGCGGAACTGGATACGCCAGCGCTCGCCGAGGGTGGATTCCTTGATGAGCGAAAGATCGGCGTTGCCGAGTCCCG
>CAYRPT010000086.1:0-9972 GCA_964425895.1 uncultured Solibacteraceae bacterium
GGATACGGGCTGGACAGGGCGCGTTCTCCAACAGCGGACGGCAGCTTCTGCCGCTCGACAACATCAACAACTGGGACGTGGCCGTGACGAAGAAATTCAACGTGACCGAGACGGCGAGCTTCGAGTTCCAGGCCTCGTTCTTCAACTTGTTCAACCACGCGCAGTACACGGCGGGCGACGTGAGCACCGTGCGGGCCGTCGACTCGCGCGTCACCCGGAACCACCTGATTCCGGGCAACGCGCTGTTCAATGACCCCAGCCTGGTGTTCTCCAGCCACCCGCGGAACATTCACTTCGTGGCCCGGTTCCGGTTCTAGCCGGGGGGCTTGCTCCGCGGGGCTCTCGTCCTCAGGGCGCGGGTCCCGCGGATTCCTACTTGCCTGCTTTTCCGCCATCCACCGAGAAACGTCCCGGCCCCATCAGGATCACGGCCGCGAACGAAACCGCGTAGAGGAACGCCAGTTCTTTGCGCCCAAAGGGATCCTGGGCGTGCTGGATGAAGCCGGCCACAAGCATCGTCATCAGCGGGGGGATTGCGGCCAGGCGTGTCTTGAAGCCCACCAGAACCGCCAGCGAGCACAGGAACTCGGCGGCGGCGGCGAGAACCAGGCTCGCGGCCGGACCGATGCCGATCGGGTCGGCGAACTCGAAGTTCCCTCCGGCGATCCGCACGACTTTGCTCCAGCCGTGGGTCATCAGCATGGCCGCGGCGCCGGCGCGTAGGATGAGAAGGCCCAGATCGGAATGGTGCAGAAGTTTCACTCCCATATTCTCTCCGATCGTCCGGCGCGCCGCGAGCGGCGGCCGCTGCTCCGCCGCCCCGGCCTGGCGGCTTCACAGAACTTGGAGGATCAGGCACTTGAGGTAGTGGGTCTCGGGGACCGCGGCAAGAATGGGGTGGTCGAGTGATTGCGTACGGCGCTCCAGGATCCGGACCGTGCGGCCCAGTTCGGTGGAGCACTCCTTGATCATGCCCATGAGCATCGCCTCACCGACGTGATGGGAGCACGAGCACGTGACCAGCACACCGCCCGGGTTCAGCATCCGCAAGGCGTGGAAGTTGATCTCCCGGTAGGCCCGCAGAGCCTGACCCACCGCGCCGCGCGACTTGGCGAACGCCGGCGGGTCGAGCACGATCGTATCGAAACGCCGTCCGGCGAGAGAGTAGCCCCGAAGGAGGTCGAACACGTCGGCCTCGCGGAACTGGATCGCCGTCCGATCATTCAGGACGGCGTTGTGCCGCGCCGTCTCCAGGGCCCGGGCCGAGGAATCCACCGCCTCCACCGAGTCGCACCGCGGCGCCAGGTGCAGCGCGAAGCCGCCGGTGCAGGTGAAACAGTCGAGCGCCCGTCCGCGCGCGTATCCGGCGGCGGCCACGTAGTTCTCGCGCTGATCGAGAAAAACGCCCGTTTTCTGGCCGTGGACGAGATCGGCTTCGAAGCGCAGGCCGTTCATTCGAAATCCAACGGCTGGCGGAATCTCACCGTGTACCACGCGAACATCGGCCGCGAGCGACTCTCGCTGCCGCCGCGGCGCGTCGTTGCGCAGCAGGATTCCCTGCGGGGTGACCAGCCCGGCCAGAACGCCGGCGATCTCCTTCCAGGCGCGGTCCATACCCTGGGTGAGCGTCTGCACCACCAGGTAGCCGGCGTAGCGGTCCACAATCAGGCCCGGCAGGAGATCGCCTTCGGCGTGGCACAGACGGCAGGCTTCGGAATCCCGGACGACGCGGCGCCGATGTTCGAGGGCGGCGGCCAGCCGCTGCTCGAAGAAGCCTTCCGCCACCGGCTCCTCGGTTCTCGAAAGCAGACGCAGGGCAATGGTGGAGGACGAGGAATAGTGGGCCGTCCCCAGGATCCGTCCGCCGGGTCCGGCGACGCGCACGACGTCGCCCGCGGCGCTGGCGGCGGCATTCTCGACCTCGCCGGCGAAGACCCAGACGTGGCCGCCGGCGAGGCGGCGCGCCGCCTTCGACGATATCGTGACGGTGGTCATGGGCGGGCGCCGCCCGGGGGACGCGCCACGGGACGTAGCCGCAGCCGTCCCGCTCCGGACATCAGAAAGCCGGGTTGTAGCGGAGCCGCTCGAGCGCCGCGATCCGGTCTTCGGTGGCCGGGTGGGTCGAGAAGAGCTTGGCCATCGCCCGGCCGCTGAACGGCTTCACAATGAACATGTGCTCGTGCGCCGGCGAGGCCTGCATCGGAATGCGCTTCGACCACGTTTCGAGCTTTCGCAGCCCTTGGATCAGGCCGTCAGGCGAGCCGGTGTACTTGGCCGCCGCGGCGTCCGCGGAGTACTCCCGCGTACGCGAGATCGCCATCTGAATCAGCAGCGCGGCGATCGGCGCCAGGATGAGCATGGCCAGGGACGCGATGGGGTTGCCTCCCTCATCGTCGTCACCGCGGGACCCGCCGAAGAAAAAGGCCATCTGAGCCAGATAGGTGATGGCGCCGCCGACGGTGGCGGCAATGGAGCTGATCAGGATGTCGCGGTTCTTGATGTGGCCCAACTCATGGGCGATCACCCCTTCAAGCTCCCGGTCGTTCATCAACCGGAGGATGCCCACCGTGACGGCCACCGAGGCGTGCGACGGATTCCGGCCGGTCGCAAACGCATTCGGAGACTCGTCGGGAATGACCCAGAGCTTCGGCATCGGAATTCCCATCCGGCTGACCAGGTTGTGCGTCACCGGCCCGATGCGCCGGTAGACCTCGGGGTTTTCCGACGGGCTCACCGGCTGCGCGCGGTAGGCGGCCAGCGCCAGCTTCTCGGAGAAGAAGTAACTGAAAAAGTTCATCGCCACGGCGAAAAACAGTGCGATGGTCATGCCCTGGCGGCCGCCGAGGGCCTGCCCGCCCACCAGCAGCACGCCGGTGAGCACACCCAGTAAAAGGACGGTCTTAATTCCGTTCATTGAATGTCACTGCCCTCCCTTCCATCTTAAGGTATTGGACGCGCCGGCCGGCCAACCGGACGCCGGAAACAAGTGCCTAGCGTTCACCCCAACACGGGCCGCCCGGCGCCCTTGGGACGAACCCGAAGGGCGCCGGGGGCCTCGGAATCCTTCGGCCAATCCGTTCTCAGTTGACGGAGATCTTAACGCTGCGCGGCTTGGCCAGTTCCTTCTTCGGAAGGGTGACGGTGAGGACGCCGTTCTTGTGCGCGGCCTGGACCTTCTCCGGGTCCACCGAATCCGGCACCGAGAAGCAGCGGACGAACGAGCCGTAACCCCGCTCGATGCGGTGATAGCCCTCACCCTTCTTCTCCTCCTGAAACTTGCGCTCTCCCTTGAGCGTCAGCGTCCCGTCCTCCAGCTTGATGTCGATGTCGTTCGCGTCGACACCGGGCACGTCGGCCTGGAGAACGATCTCGTCAGCCGTCTCCTTGATGTCAACGTTCGGGCTCCACGGGCGGCCCGCCTGGCCCTCCGAGAACCAGCGATTCACGGAGTCGCTGAACAGGCGGAGCGGAGCGGCAAGTTCGTCCAGCTCCTGAAACGGGTTGTAGCGAGTGAGTGTCATTGCCTTCAACCTCCTTCGAGCCATGTGTCTCGAAACCTTCTTACAGTACAATTATAAAAACTAAGCACATCAATGTCAAGTAGTGCACAAATATATTAGTCAAATACACTAAACTTATTGCAGGATTCAACCAGGGGAAAACAGGAACGGCGCCGGGGGAGCCCGCTCCCACCGACGCCGTTCACTCTCGCAAGCTATTGAAAAATTGAAGCTTAGCTTTTTTCTTCGCCGCCCTCTTCGGCGAACCGGCCTTCCTTCATGGCCTGGAGACGTTCCTCTTTGCGTTTCGCCCTCTCGGCCGCGCGCTTGACCAGCTTGGAGTCCACCAGCTCGAGGAGGGCTTGCTCGGCGCCGTCGCCCTTCCGGGGTCCGATGCGGACGATCCGCGTATAGCCGCCCGGACGCTGGCCGAAGCGAGTCCCGAGCGTCTCGAAGAGCTTCTTCACGGCGTCGGGAGTATTAAGGAAAGCCGCGGCCTGGCGACGAGTGTGGAGGCTGTCGCGCTTGGCCAGGGTGATCATCCGGTCGACCAGGGGCCGCGCGGCTTTCGCCTTAGGAACGGTGGTGATAATCCGCTCGTTCTCGATGACGCTGGTGACCAGCCCGCGGAGGAGTGCCTTGCGGGCGGCGGGGTCCCGCTGAAGTTTGTATCCGGCTCTTTTGTGTCGCATGAAGATGGCCTTTTCGAACGAGGTTTACAATTGATCGCCCTGCTCTTCGTCACCCTCTCCGGCGGTATCCAGAGCGTCGATTTCCTCGCTGGTAAGCGGGGGCCCGGCGGGTGAGACGAGGCGCCCCTGCGGATCGAACCGCATTCCGAAGGTGAGGTTCAACCCAGCCAGGATCTCCTTGATTTCATTGAGCGACTTGCGGCCAAAGTTCTTGGTGCGGAGCATTTCGGCCTCGGTCTTCTGCACCAGGTCGCTGATGGTCTGGATGTTCGCGTTCTTGAGGCAGTTGTAGGAGCGCACGCTGAGCTCGAGCTCCTCGACCGACCGGTTGAGGACCTCGCTGAGCTGCCCGGCGACTCCCTCGAGCTGCTCCTGTTCCGGCTCCTCGACGTCCTCGAAGTTGATGAAGATGGCCGTGTGATCCTTCAGCAGCTTGGCGGCATGGCCGACCGCGTCCTGGGGCGAGACGGCTCCATTGGTCCAGACCTCGAGCGTCAGCTTGTCGTAATCGGTCATCTGGCCGAGGCGGGCGTTCTCGACGGTGAAGTTGGCTTTCCGGACTGGCGAGTGAACCGAATCAATGGGAATGAACTGCATGGGCAGATCTTCATCAAAGTTGCGGTCGGCGCTGACGTAGCCGCGCCCCATTTTGAGCCGCATCTCGACGATGAGCTTGCCGCCCTCGGCGACGGTCGCGATGTGCATGTGCCGGTCCAGCACCTCGACATCGGAGCCGGTCTCGATCTGGCCGCTCAAGACTTCACCGGGCTGCTCGATGCGAAGACGGGCGGTGCGGATGCCCTCGCCGGTCATCTTGAACGGCACCTGTTTGAGGTTCAAGATGATGTCGGTAGCGTCCTCGGTGACGCCAGGGATCGGGCTGAACTCGTGGGCGGCGCCTTCGATGCGGACGGCGGTGATCGCGGCGCCCTCGATGGAGCTGAGCAGGATGCGCCGGAGCGCGACGCCAATCGTGGTTCCGAAGCCGCGCTCAAAGGGCTGGGCGTGGAACATGCCGTAGCGCTCGGTGAGCGTTTCGGTATTCGCGACGAGTCTCTTGGGCTTCTGAAAGCCTACGTACATCGCAATCTCCTTTTACTTCGAGTACAGCTCGACGATGAGCTGCTCGTTCAACTGAATCTGGACCAATTCGTCGCGCTTGGGAGCGCCGATCACGCGACCGCGAAACGAATCCCGATCCACTTCGAGCCAGCCGGGGGTGGGCTGGTGGGCGGTGGCCTCGAGCGCATTCAGGATGACCGGGTTCTTGCGGCTCTTCTCCTTCACTTCGACGGAGTCGTTCAAGGAGACCTGAAATGACGGGATGTTCACCTTGCGCCCGTTGACCAGGATGTGGCCGTGCCGGACGAGCTGCCGGGCCTGGTTGCGGCTGGTGCCGAAGCCGAGCCGGTAGACGACATTATCCAGCCGGCGTTCCAACAGCGCCAGCAAGTTCTCACCGGTGATGCCCTTCATCCGCCCGGCTTTCTCGTAATAATGACGAAACTGGCGCTCAAGAACGCCGTAAACGCGGCGGGCGCGCTGCTTCTCACGAAGCTGAAGGCCGTAGCCGACGATCTTCGCCCGGCGGTCGCGGCCATGCTGGCCGGGCGGCACATTGCGGCGTTCGATGGCGCACTTTTCGCTGTGACAGCGTTCGCCCTTCAGAAACAGCTTCATTCCTTCGCGCCGGCACTGCCGGCAAACGGGACCAATGTAGCGTGCCAAAGTAACCTATCTCCCTTTATTGGATCAGGTGCAGTTTACGCTTCCGAATCCGCCCGCGAGCTCGCCGGGCCGGCTGAGCCGCGGATCCCGACGGAGTTTCCCGGGCGGCGGGGCTTCTTCCTGCTTTCCTTCATCGTTCTCTCAGACGCGGCGGCGCTTGGGCGGACGGCAGCCATTGTGCGGGATGGGAGTGGTGTCCCGGATCGCCCGCACCTCAAAGCCCGCCGCCGACAACGCGCGCACTGCCGATTCACGGCCCGAGCCGGGACCGCTCACACGAACTTCCACGACGCGCATACCGGCCTCCCGGGCGCGTTTGGCCGCGGTGACGGATGCCTGCTGCGCGGCAAACGGCGTGCCTTTCCGGGACCCCCGGAATCCCAAGGCGCCCGAGCTTGACCACGCCACGACGTTCCCCTGACGATCCGAAAAGGTCACAATCGTGTTGTTGAAGGTGGCCTGAACGTGCACGACCCCTTCGGGAACGTTCCGCTTTTCCTTTTTCTTGAATGACTTCTTCTTGCCTTTTGCAGCCTTGGCCATTTCTACCTTTCCGCCGGGGAATTACTTCTTGCCCGCCTTCTTCTTGTTGGCGACGGTCCCGCGCCGGGGACCTTTTCGGGTCCGGGCGTTGGTGTGCGTTCGCTGGCCGCGCGCCGGCAATCCACGGCGGTGGCGCAACCCCCGGTAGGCGCTCATCTCCATCAAGCGCTTGACGTTCATGGCGATTTCCTTGCGGAGATCGCCCTCGGCGGCGCCTTCCTCTTCGATCAACTGACGGATTCGCGTGACCTCGTCCTCGTTGAGGTCGCCGATCTTCTTGTCGAAGTTGACGCCGGCCCGGTGCAGGATCGACCGCGCGCGCGTGCGGCCGATGCCGTAAATATAAGTCAATCCAATCTCCGACCGCTTCTTGTTCGGCAGGTCGACACCAATGATACGCGCCATGTTCTACTCCCTCTATCCCTGACGCTGCTTGTGCTTAGGATTCTCACAAATCACGCGCACCACCCCCTGGCGGTGGATGATCTTGCACTTATCACACATTTTCTTGACGGACGCCCGTACCTTCATCTTGTTTTCCCGCCGGACGGCCGCGGCGCCGTCCGCTCCAGCAATTTCACGATCCGCCCGCGGGTCGGATCCGCCGGCGACAACTCCACTTGCACCCGGTCGCCGTCCCGCAGGCGAACGAAGTTCTTCCGTCCGGCGCCGGCCGCGTGCGCCACGACGATGCGCCGGTCACCGAGCCGGAGCCGATAGGTGGCATGCGGCAAGATCTCCAGCACCGTCGCATCCAGCCCGGCCGGCTCGCCGGCCGGATCCTCATCGAACCGCGGTCCGGTCACGGCCGGGTCAACACCCAGGGACCGCCGGCAGTCACGGCCACGCAATGCTCAAAATGAGCCGAGACGGAACCGTCCCGGGTCACCGCGGTCCAGCGGTCCGCCGACAGCCGCGCACCCGGGCCACCTTCGTTCACCATCGGTTCGATCGCCAGAACCATACCCTCTTTCAGGCGGGGGTTCTCGTTCTTGCGATCGACGTAGTTCGGCACTTGCGGTTCTTCGTGCAGTTGGGTGCCGATGCCATGTCCGACATATTCGCGGACGATACTGAATCCGTTTTCGCTCACGTGCCTTTCGACGGCACCGCACACATCGAAGAGCCGATTGCCCGGCCTCACCTCACCGATCGCCCTCTCCAGCGCTTCGCGCGTCACCTCAAGCAACCGTTGCACGCGGCCGTTCACGTGGCCCACGGGCACCGTGACGGCCGAATCACCGTAGTACCCGTCGAGCTGAACGCCGGTGTCGATCGAGATGACATCACCTGACCGCAGCACCCGCTTCGCCGAGGGCATTCCGTGGACGATTTCGTCGTTCACCGAAGTGCATAGAACGAAGGGGAACCGCTCCCCGACCGCGGGGACATAGTAGCCCTTGAAGGCCGGCTTGGCTCCTGCCTCACGCATCATCTTTTCGGCCTCGACTTCGAGGTCCATGGTGGTGACGCCTTCCGCCACCACGGCCGCCAGACGCTTCAGGATGCCGTAAACGAGCAGGCCGGCGGCGCGCATCTTCTCGAGTTCGGCCGGACTCTTCCGCACAATCATCGGCAAGTCTTACAGTTAGGCAGCGGGGGCACTCTTCATTGTAGATCAGCCCGCCAGCCGGTGCTTTCGTCCTCTTCCGCGGCGCGCTCCGCCCGCATCCTAAAACACGCTCCGGCGACCGCGAATTCGCCCGGATCGTGGTGTGAAGCCCTCGTAGTGGCGCATGATGAGCTGCGCCTCCACCTGGTTGACAAAATCCATGGCGACGCCCACCACAATCAGGAGGGACGTTCCGCCGAAATAGAAACTGACCCCCAGACCGTCGAGCAGCCACCGGGGGAACGTGTTGTCGATGAAATTACCCGCCAGCGGCAGCGTCTGCAACTTGATGCCGGAGATCATGATCTCCGGCAGCAGCGACAGCAATGCCAGGTACAGGCCGCCGACCATCGTAATCCGGGTCAGGATCCGGTTCATGTATTCGGCGGTGTTGCGTCCCGGACGGATGCCCGGCACAAACCCGCCGTACTTCCGCATGTTGTCGGCCGCCTCATTTGGATTGAAAATGATCGAGACGTAGAAGAAGCAGAAGAAGATGATGCCGATGGTGTAGATGAGGTAGTAGAGAGGCTGGCCGTGGCTAATGGAGTCGAGCAGGCCGCTCAGCCAGGGGTTGTCCCGGACAAAGGCCACCTGCCGCAGCGTCTGCGGAAAGGCGAGCAACGACGAGGCGAAGATCACCGGGATCACGCCGCCGGCGTTCACCTTGAGCGGCAAGTGGGTCTGCTGCCCGCCCATCATCTTCCGCCCCACCACGCGCTTGGCGTACTGAACCGGGATGCGGCGCTCGCCCCGCTCGACCAGCACGATGAAGGCGACCACGCCGATCATGATCGCCAGGATCACCAGCACCTGGATGATGTTCCACTGGCGGGTCACGAAGGCGTTGGTGTAGATCTCCGAGACCGCCGAGGGAAGGCCCACCACGATGCCGGCGTAAATGATCAGCGACATCCCGTTGCCTATGCCGCGCTCGGTGATCTGCTCGCCCAGCCACATGATGAACGCCGTGCCCGTGGTCAGCGTGAGCATCGTCATCAGGATGAAGCCGAACCCCGGGTTGACCACAAAGCCGCCTTCGGAGGTCTGGAGCGCGGCGGCGATTCCGAAAGACTGCATGAGGGAAAGGCCGATGGTCAGGTAGCGGGTCCACTGCGTGATTTTGCGGCGCCCGAGCTCGCCCTCTTTCTGAAGCTTCTCCAGTGTCGGCACCACCACGGTCAGCAACTGGAGAATGATGGAGGCGGTGATGTACGGCATGATTCCGAGGGCAAAGATCGTCATGCGCTCGAACATGCCGCCGGAAAAGAGGTTGATAAAACCGAACAGGGTCCCCTGATTCTGCTCGAAGAACTCCCGCAAGCGGACGGTGTCGATCCCCGGAGTCGGGATGAACGCCCCGAGGCGATAGATGGCCAGCATCCCGAGAGTGAACAGCAGCCGGTTGCGCAGATCCGGGATCCGGAAAACATTCGCCACGGCTTCCAGGAACTTGTTCATGGTACGTTGTCTCTGTTGACTGCGGAACGGCGCCTACCGGCTCTGTTCGGCCGGCTCCGCCCCGATTCGTTCGACACTCCCGCCGGCGGCCTTGATCTTCTCCTCCGCCGCCTTCGAAAACATGTGGGCCTTCACGGTCACCTTACGGGTCAGTTCGCCGCCCCCCAGGATCTTGAGCCCGTCCCGGAGCTTCTTGAGCGCGCCTTGTTCGATCAGCGAGGCGGGGTCGAAGACATCACCCTCGAGCCGCTCGAGCGAACCGACGTTGATTACGGCGAATTCCTTGCGGAACGGGTTGTTGAACCCGCGCTTCGGCAGACGCCGGTGAAGCGGCATCTGTCCGCCCTCGAAGCCGCGCTTCTGGCGGAACCCGGAGATGGAGTGCTGGCCTTTGTGGCCGCGGGCCGACGTCTTGCCGTGCCCGGAGCCCATCCCC
>CAYRPT010000087.1:0-9945 GCA_964425895.1 uncultured Solibacteraceae bacterium
ATTCGTGAATGTTCCCTTCTTTCAATGACGTGCGGCCCCTGCGCCGGAGGCGCGCCGCCGCTCGGTTAGCGCCTCGGAGCCCGTACGAACAAGCTGATCTCGACGCGATAGAATCAACGCTACATGCGCCGCCGCTCTTTTCTCGCCTCAATCACCTCGGGGGCCTCCCTGCCCCCGGCCGCGTTGGACGCCCAGGTGTCATCCTCCAGCGGTCAGCTCAGGATCTCCGCCGTCGAGGTCTGGCGCCTGGAAGGTATGATCGACTCCACCTGGCTCGAGCCGAACCAGTACCAGGCCCAGCCCCTCCACATCTATGAGGAGCACCGCCCCGCGCCCATCGAGGGCGACACCGCAGTCAAGACCGGGCGCCGCCGCCAAACACGGCTGTACCTGAAGATCAAGACCGGCGCCGGGCTGGACGGGCTCTACGGACCGATTGACCGCGAAACCGTGCCGGTGATCCTCACGCAACTCCGGCCCCTGCTCCTTTCCCAGGATCCACTCGCCGGAGAAGCCCTCTGGGACAAGCTCTTCCGGCTGAACCGGCACTCGCGCCGCGGCCACTTCATGATGGGCATCAGCGCCGTGGACAATGCTCTCTGGGACCTCCGCGGCCGGTACCATCAAGCGCCCGTGTACCGCTTGCTCGGAGGGCCGACCCGGCGCCAAGTGCGGGCCTACGGCTCGGCGCTCGGCCATAGCGTGGCCCCTGAGCCGCTGCGCCGCCGATGCGTGGAATTCCGCCGCCAGGGGTTTCTCCACCAGAAGTGGTTCCTGCCCTACGGGCCCGGGAGCGGCCAGGAAGGCCTTCGCGCGAACGTGGAGATGGTGCGGAACCTGAGGGAAGCCCTCGGAGAGGGGGTGGACATCATGTTCGACGCCTTCATGGGATGGGATCTCAACTACGCGCTCCAGTGGGTCCAGCAGGCGGAAAAATACCGCCCGCGGTGGATCGAGGAAGCCTTCCACCCCGACAAGGTCCAGAGCTTTGCGGAACTGCGGCGGAAGACGACGATACCGATCGCCACCGGCGAGCATCTCTACAACCGCTGGGAGGTTCAGGAGTACCTTGCCGCGGGCGCCATCAGCGTCGTGCAAACCGACCCGGAATGGTGCGGCGGCGTCAGCGAACTAATCAAGATCTGCCATTTGGCCAGCGTGTACGACGCCCATGTGATCCCACACGGCCACGCCTTGCACGCCGCCCTTCACGTAGTGGCCGCGCAGTCCCCAATGACCTGCCCGCTTGTCGAGTACTTAATCGGGAAGATGTACGACTACTATTGTTTCGAGAAGCACCAGTTGCGGCCCGTGAACGGCCTCTTCGAGCTGCCCGACCGCCCCGGCTTCGGCATCGAGTTGGACGAGGGCCGGATCGAGAAGCAGACCCTCGTTGAGGGGTAAGGCCGCGGTCCCTTCGTTCCATCACTCCGGAGGTTCGGGAAACAGCCCGCGAGCCTCCTCGAGTCTTTCCGCCACCTCGAGCAGGAGTTCCTCGTCCCAAGGCCGTCCGATCAACTGGACGCCGGCGGGCAGGCCGTCGGCCGTCAGCGTCATGGGAACCGTCATCGCCGGCAGCCCCAGAGCGTTAGCGGGTGTGAGCGGGGCCATCGCCTCGGCGTAGCCGAGGGCCCCTTCCGGCAGTTCCCAATGGCGCTGGCGATGAGGGAAAGCCGTCACCCCGCAAGCAGGCCACAACAGGACTCGATGCGTCTCCATGGCGGCCAGCATCTGTCCGCGCAGGCGGTCCCGCGTCACCAGCTTCTCCAGAACGTCCCGGGCCGCCGGTTGCGGCAGATCCGCCACCTCGTCCCACAGCTCGGTCCCGGTCCAGTGCAGCTTGTCGCGGTGCCAGTTGAGGAACTCCCGCATCACCGTCAGTGGTAACTCTTTGAAGAAGAAGCTCCACAGGGCGGCCGCCCGTTCGGCGGCCGCGATTCGCACCGGCTCCACCGGAAAACCGGCGGCTTCCAGACTCGCCGCGGCCGCCCGCACGCCATCGCGCAAAACCGGCTCCACTGGAATGTCGCCGATCTGCTCCATCACCCCGATCCGCAGGCCGTCGAGCGACGGCTTGCGGATGGCCACCGGGGCCGAGAAGGGATCCTGCGGGTCGTGCCCGGCCAATACCTCAAAAAGAAGCCGCACATCCCGGGCTGTTCGCGCCATGGGACCGGCGACGCCCAGGAGCCCGCCCGGATGACAGATTTCCGGATAGTGGCCGGTGGCCGGACACCGGCCCGGCGTCGGCTTCAGGCCGGCGATGCCGCAGAAGTGAGCCGGCACTCGAATCGACCCGCCGCCGTCGCTGCCCACCCCGCCCGCGGAACAGCGGCCCGCGATCGCCGCCGCCTCGCCGCCGGAGGATCCGCCGGGGGTTCGGGACAAGTTCCAGGGGTTGTTCGTGCGGCCCGTGATGTGGTTGTCCGTCTCGTAGTTCATGAGGAACTCCGGACAGTTCGTCTTGCCCAACAGGACGGCTCCCGCCGCGCGAAATCGCGCCGCGGCGGTCGAATCGGCCGCGGCCCGGTGCTCCAGGCGCAGGCGGCTGCCACAGTAGGTGGGAAAACCCGCGATATCAAAGCTGTCCTTGATGGTTACCGGAATCCCGTGGAGCGGCCCGGCGGGTTCCTGCCCGGTGAGCTCCCGCGCCCGCCGCCGGGCTTCGTCGGCCATCACCCGGACATATGCGTTGATCTCAGGGTTTCGCCGTTCGATCCGAGCCAGGTGCGCTTCCACCAGCTCGACCGGGGCAATCTCCTTCCGCCGCACGGCCGCCGCCATGCGCTCCAGGGTCCAGCGGTAGGGCATGATTCCAGTGTAGAGGGGCGCATGCCACTGCGCCCGAATCATCCTTAGGGAAGGTTCCACCCGCGGTCTCGGCCGAACGGCGCCCGGCTCACCGGGCTTTTGCGGTCTCGCCGCCCACTACCGGTGACGAGTGACGAATGTCATTGATCAGGGGCCTTAGTACTGGTAATAATGTAAGACACCATGCCCACTTCCCACCCCTCCCCCACGGTTCGGAACATGCAGGCGGAACTCGAGCGCCTTTACGAACACCGGTTGGCGGTTGACCGGCTGATCGAGTCCCTTTGTGAGTATGATCGTTCTTCCCGGACGAATGCGCCGTCCGTCCGGCTGGATACGGCTCCAGCCCTTGACCCACGGGAACGAGTCACCTCCTATTGAGGCGCGCGAAATCAAGTGACAGATGACGGTGGGCGCATTGGGGTGTCGGGCAGCTCGTCAGGGCTCGCAGGCGGGCCGTCGTGCCCGTGTGCTTCCGCCGGCGGGACCGCCGGCGTGGCCTGCCTGGCGGCGCGCTCCACCAGCGAAGCCTCAACCCAGTAGCCGGCCAACGTTGTGTTACGCAGAAATACGAGCCTCAGGCAGGAAGGCCGTGGGCGGCGGCCCTGCCTCGCCCGGCGGCCCCGCCGCCCATGGCGCGATTGCCAGCCTGGGGCTCTCCCTAGTAACCTAGCAAGTTGCCGGCACGCCTTCTCGGATGAATGTGTGTTGTCCTACCGCGTGCCGGATCCGCACGAACAGCGTGGACTGCGATTACTCTCTTATCGAGCGGGCCCGCAACGGTGAAGAAGCCGCTTTCAACCAGATCGTCAGGATCTATCGGAAACGCATCTTTGGGACAATCGCCCGGCTCATCGGCCGCCCGGAAGACGTGGAGGATGTCGGGCAGGAGGTATTTGTCCGTCTCTACTTCTCCTTGGACCAGTTGCGGTCGCCGGAGGTCTTCGAGCCCTGGCTTTACCGGTTGACGGTTAATTCGGCCTATGACTACCTGCGGAAGCAGCGCCGGCGCCCGGAATCGAGGTTGGCCGATTTATCGGAGCAGCAGGTCCTGCTCGCGGATGCCGCCGAGAGCGGGCGGGTCCGGGACGAAGCGGAACGGCGCACAAGGATTCGGGAAAGCGTTCAGTCGTTGTTAGAGGCGGTTTCCGAGGATGATCGTATTTTGCTGACGCTGAAGGAGGTCGAAGGACTTTCGCTGAAGGAGCTTGAAAAGATATACCGCGTCAACGAGAATGCTCTTAAGGTGCGGCTGTTCCGTGCCCGGCAGCGGGTCCTTAAGGCTTACGAACGTTCTGTTCAGGTGAAGCAGCAAAGCGAGAAGCGGTAAGCTGCGGAGGGTGACAAGGGTATGGACCAACTGGAGCGAGAGTACGACAGCTTGTTGGCTTCCTATCGGGAGGCCTGTACGGCGCCGGAAGCGTCGGCCGACTTCATGCCCGGAGTGTGGCGCCGCATCGAATCGCGCCGGCGGTTCGTGATCACGCTGCGGCGTTGGACGGCGGGGATCGTCACGGCGGCCGCGGCGGTTTCTGTGGGCATGGCGATCTACATGTCGGCGCCTGAAGACCGGAATGCTCCAATTTACTCCACGACGTATGTGGACGCCCTCGAGGAGGACGCAACCTTCGAGGCGGTGGTATACGCGGAAGTGGCCCAGAACGACCTGCGATGAAGCGCTCATCCCTTACCCTGTTGCTCTCCCTGGCCGCGGTATTCCTAAGCGGAGTGGTGGTAGGCGCGGTCGGATACCGGCTGTATTTCACCGAGACCACCGTGGAAGCGGCGGCGGCACGCCAACTCAGCCCGGAGGAGTGGCGGCAGCGCTACGTAGCGGCCCTACAGGAACGTCTGGCCCTGACGCCGGAGCAGCTTGTTCGGCTCAATGTTATTCTCGATCAGTCGAAGGAACGCTTCCAATCTCTGGAGAACCAGGTCATCAGGCCCGGCAAGAAGGCCCTCTTTGAAGAACAGGCGGCCGCAATTATGGAGATGCTGGACGACGAACAGAAGATGAAGTACCAGCAATGGCGGGAAGAGCGGGCGAAAATTCGGGAGGAGCGGGACAAACGGGAGGCCGGCCGGCGCCCGCGCTAGTCGGCCTCGAAACGCCGTCCCGGCGTCAGGCGCACGCGCCGCGGGGCTTCCGGCCGGAAGAACCCGGCCTTTTCGGTCAGTCAGCCGTCCCGGAGGGACGAAACGGGTCTGCGGGTAGCACAAGAAAACCGGATTCGATTTGGCCTGCGAGAATGCGCGTCCACATCACCTTGGCGAGACCGCTTCCGCGCGGGTGGCGGAACCGAATCGACTGCCCGGTGTGAAGCTCCGTGTTGTGGTGACTGACCCGGAATCCGCTTTGGCTCCAGTCGACAAGCTCTCCGCGGAAAAACCGCGTAACGGGCTCGTCCACGCGCATCTCGACCGGACCGTTGAGCGCGTAGCGGGGTTCCCGGCGCCGCTCTCCGGCGCCGGCGATCTCTTCCGGCATTACAGGCCTCCTTCGAGGGCATAGCTCCGCAGCTTCCGGCTCAAGGTACGGCGTGAGATGCCGAGTAGATCCGCGGCCTTCTGCTGGTGTCCTCCCGTGCGCTCAAGCACCTGGGAGATCATCCGGCGCTCCATCATCTCCAGATTCCAGTCGACGGCGTCGCCGTCGCTTCCCGGAGACACCGCCATGGCGAGGTGCGCCAGGTCGTCGAAAGGCTGCTCAAAGATCTGATCCGGCAGCGATCGCGCGCCGATTTCGTGGCCCGGCGAGAACACGGCCGCCTTCACCAGCACGTTGCGCAGTTCCCTCACATTTCCGGGCCAGCGGTATGCCAGCAGAGCGCGCCGCGCATCGTCGCGCAGAACGCCTCCCGGGCGGTACTGCTCGAGGAAGTACTCCGCCAACGATAGGATGTCTTCCGGCCGCTCGCGCAGCGGAGGAACCTCGATCTGAATCTGGCTCAGGCGGTGGTAGAGATCGCTGCGGAACTTGCCCGCACCAGAGAGGGCGGCCAAATCCTGGTTTGTGGCCGCGATCACTCGAACGTTCACCTGAATCCTCTTGGTTCCACCGAGGCGGAAAAATGTCCCTCCATCGAGAACGCGCAAGAGCTTGACCTGCATGCGTGGATCCAGCTCGCCGACCTCATCGAGGAACAGGGTGCCGCCATCGGCCATCTCGAAGAGGCCTGGCTTGGCGGAATCGGCGCTCGAATAGGCTCCCTTCTCGTGTCCGAACAGCTCGCTTTCGACGAGATGTTCCGGCAGTGTCGGGCAGCTTACGTCCACCCACGGGCGCTCGGACCTGGCCGAGTAGTGGTGCAGTGCCCGGGCGACAAGCTCTTTTCCTGAACCGCTGCCGCCGGTAATCAGGACCGAGGCGTCGAGTGCGGCGACCCTCCGCACCATGGCGATCACTCCTCGCATGGCATCGCTGGACACGATCGCCGGCATTCCCAGAAAGACGTACGTCTGAGCCGATTCCCTCATGTCTGAAGCTCCATTCTGGGCTTCCGGGACGCTTTAATCCATCCTGCACAAGTGCCAAACGCTGAAACACTTACTCTCAGTACCGCCGGTGATTCTCCCTAGTACATCCACAGGTGCTTTCTCGGATTTCGGCGCCGCCCCGGCAATTCAGGGACCCGAGACAGAATGTCCCGCACCCTCCCCAAGCGCTAAGGCGTTGCCTGCAAAGAACTTGCGTCCCAGCCGGGCGCTGCCGGCGGCGCAGCGGGACATCCTGTCACGGACTCTTCGGGCCAGCGGCCGCAAAAACTTCGCCCTTAACCGATTGAAAATACGAACAAAAACAGAAAACGCGGGATTTCGGAACCGAAAATGCAGCGGTGTCGCCACGGAGCCACAGGTGCCGACGAGCTTAACAAGGCGAAAGGCCGCCGTGAAGGCGTTCAGCTACGCGCTGGTGTGCCTGGGAGCGCTGACCGTGGTCGCAGGAGCCACGGCCTGGGATTCCGCCGACCCGATTCGGTACAGCTTCTGCCTGGCATTGGCGACGCTGTCGGCGGGCTGGCGGGTAGCGCTACCTGCCTTCCCCGGCACCGTCTCGGTGGCCAGCATCTTTATTCTCATTGGTATCGCGGACTTCTCGCTGGTCGAGACTCTCGGTATCGGGGGCGCCGCGCTGCTCGTCCAAACGTTCTTTGACCGAAGGGAGCGCATCACCTTCGGCGCCATCGGTTTCCGGCTCTGCAACCTGGCGGTCGCCATCGCCGTCGCCCATCACGTTTATCGGGCGGCGCACAACGGGACGGCGGGAGCCGCCCTGTGGGCGATGATCCCGGCGGCCGTTCTGTTCGGCCTGATGAACACGCTTCCCGCGGCGGCGATCCAGGCCTTCTCGGAGAGGACCGGAGTGCTCGCGGTGTGGCACGAGTGCGGCTACTGGACACTCCCTCATTACCTGCTGGGAGGAACGATCGCCGCCGGAATCAGCACGCTCAGCGCATGGGCCGGGTGGCAATACGTCTTCCCCGCTCTGGCATTGATCTATCCGCTATACCAACGGGCGCATGCACACCTCGAAGCGATGCGCGTGACGCGAGTAGGGGCTGACATTATCGCTTCCCGGCACAACCGGACGATGGAGGCCCTGGCGCTGGCGATCGCGGCCCGCTTTCGCGCGGCCGGAGATCACTTAAGCCGCATTCAGACCTACGCGCTGGTGATTGCGGACGAACTCGAGATCAGCGCCTCGGATCGAGAGGCGTTGCGCATCGCCAGCCTCCTTCACGACGTGGGGACGCTGGCCGTTCCCGAGCAAATCATCTGCAAGACCGGGCGCCTCAGCTCCGAGGAATTCGAAAAGGTGAAGGTTCACCCGGTCGTCGGCGCATCCATCATTGAGCGGGCCGAATTCCCCTTCCCGGTCGCCGAGATCGTGCGCGGCCATCACGAACGATGGGACGGCAAAGGCTATCCCGACGGCTTGACCGGCCCCAAGATCCACATCGGCGCGCGGATTCTCTCCGTGGTGGACTGTCTGGTCGCCCTATCCTCGGATCGTCCGGACCGTCCGGCGATTCCCTTTGACCGGGCGCTCGCCTTCGTCGCGTCGCAGGCGGGAACCGCCTTCGATCCCGTGGTCGTGGACATCATCAACCGGAAAGCCCGCGAGTTCGCACAGATGGCGGCCTCGGCGCAGACTGGGGTGCCCAGCCAGGACTTTCTATTTAGCATCTCGACGGCGCGGCGTGAATCCCAGGTGGTCTACGAACTGGCTCAGGAGATCGGCCAGTCGTTGAGCTTGGCGGAGATTCTGGCCGCTCTGTCGCAACGCCTGCGCTCGATGATTCCCTATGACGCAATGGCCATCTTCCTGCGGCGCAACGACTTGCTGGTGGTCGAGTTCGCCTCGGGACTGGGCCAGACCGCGCTCAAACAAGTACAGGCCCGTCTCGGCGAGGGCGCCATCGGCGGCGTGGCCAGGAGCCGGCAGCCGGTCGTCAACGCAGAACCTGGACGCGAGTTGAGCTCACCGCACCTCGTGGGGCTCAAGGCCGTGCTGGCGATTCCTCTCGAGGGTTCCGACGGCGTGCTGGCCGTGCTGGCGCTCTATCGGAAGCAGAAAAACAGTTTCACCTCCCGGGAGCTCCACAGTCTCAAGGGAATCCGGACCGTCGCGGCGGGCGCCCTGGAGAACGCGATCCGCTTCGAACGGGCCGAAGCCTCGGCGACCACGGACTACCTCACCGGGCTGCCGAACTCGCGATCCTTGTTCGAGCGGCTGACCGCGGAGCTGGCACGCTGCCAGCGCGACGATACAACAGTGACGGTCCTCGTGGGCGACCTGGACGGTTTCAAGCAAGTGAATGACGGGTTTGGGCATCTCGCCGGCAATCGCGTTCTCCGCGAGGTCGCCGAGGCCCTCCAGAAGAGCTGCCGGGAATACGACTATGTGGCCCGCATGGGGGGCGACGAGTTCGTCGTTTTGTTACCCGGCCTCTCGGGAGGCGCGGTGGATGCCAGAATCCAGACGTTCCGCGAGGTGGTCGCGACGGCCGCGTCGAAGGCTTGTCCAACCTGCGCGGTCGGCTTCAGCGTCGGACGCGCCCGCTTTCCGCAGGATGGCACGGACGCCGAGACTCTGCTGGCCGCGGCCGACTCGCGGATGTACCACATCAAACAGGCCCGCCGCTCGGACGTCCGGAAGGGATACGACTTCGATTGGCGGGCCTACGAGCCGGCGCCGGCCCGGCCCGAAGATCACGTCTCGGTGGCTTCGACGAGTTGATCAACCTTCATCAAGTAGAGGCAACCGCGTCCCTCGCGGTCGCTCTGGAACACGATGTGCCGGTTGCTGGGTGAAAACGCAGGGCAAACGGTCTCCGGTCGCGATGCGCCGTGTTCGCAGAGCGTCATCTCCTTGCCGGTTCGGCGCAGCAGCAACAGAACGAACGGAGTCGCCCGGCCTACGCTGGCGCCCACGAGGACCGAGCTATCGGCGTTACCGCCGAATGCGACAAACTGCGTCGTCCGGGCAACCAGGCGGTCTTGCCGCGTACCGGGGAAATACTCCCGGATCGCGTGGAGCGAGCGGTCCGGCGGGTAGTTAAGGTAAAGTACCGCCGTCCCTCCCGCACTCCACCAAGCCGGGCCGGTGGTTCCCGGAGCAGTCTTCAAAGGCGACTTGTTCCCGCCTTTTAGATCGGCCACCCACAGCTCCCCACCCGCAGTGCGGTAGAGGATCTGTTCGCGTCCCGGAGACAACATCGGGTGACGGATTTCCCGGTCGGAAGTAAGGATGTTCGTGACCCGTCCGCGCCGCAGTTCCACCGACCGGATGCGCCACCCTCCGCCGCCGGTCTCTATCCAGACAGCCCGCCGGCCGTCCCGGTGGAGCGAAAACCCCTCTCCTAAACGATGCGGCTTGGGGATCTCGAGCAGACGCCTTTCCTTCAGATTGCCGATCTCGCACTCCATAAGCGCGCCACCGTCGAAGTACAAGAAACGGCTGTCGTCGGGCGTCAGGCAGAGCGAGTCGCGGACCAGATCGCGGGCGTCGGTCAGCAAGCGGCTCTCGCCGGTCTTCAGGTCGCACTGGTAAGCCTGCCAGGATCCGGTGCGGTTCGAGGCATGGAGCAGGAAACCCCGCCGGCTGGAAATGAACCGCCCGGCATAGCACGG
>CAYRPT010000088.1:0-9904 GCA_964425895.1 uncultured Solibacteraceae bacterium
CGATGCAGCGCGCCGAGCCCACGCTAACCTTGCCGTCCGGGCTGGTCGAGCCTGATTTCGCGCACCGCCGTTCCAATGCTTCGAGCAGCCCGAGTGCGCCCTTCACGTAGCAGGCCGTGCCCAGGCAGACGATATAGGAGTGTTCCCCCTTGGGTTCGAGCGAGAAAAAGTGGTAGAACGTGGCCACCCCCAGAACCCGGCTGGGGGGGAGCTTCAGCTTCCGGGCGATGGTCTTGAGCAGATCCGGCGTGAGGTGGCCGTACAATTCTTGGGCCGTGTGCAGCACCTCAATGAGGGCGTCGCCCGAGTACTGATGGCGCGACATCGCCCGCTCGAGCATCTTGTTGCGGCTGTCTTTCGCGGCTACGCCGGCCGCGTCGGTCTTAGCCAACACTACGTTCTTGAGATTCGGCATACGATCTTCCGGGTTTGTAAATGCAGCGGGGCTCTTCATCCAGGTAATCGCCGGTGAGGGCATACGCCCGGGCGCGGCAACCGGTGCAAACGTCGTGAAATTCACAGATCCCGCACTTGCCGTGGATGCGTTCCGGGTCCCGCAGCTCCTCGAAGATGGGTGCGGTCTCCCAGATCTCGCGAAAGGATCGTTCGAAGAGATTGCCCGCCGGAATCGGAAGATATCCGCAGGCGAAGACCTCGCCCCGGTGAGAGATGAAACAACTCGCGCGGCCTGCCTGGCAGCCTGGCCCGTCGTCCCGGTTCTTCCCGATCGGAGCGCGCTTCGCGTCGTGCTCCGGGGCGCCATCATCGCGGCGCTGGCGCCGGATGCGAACATAGTGCGGAGCGCAGGCGGCCTCCAGCCCGACCTCGGAGTCGCCGGAGCGTTCCGCGAACCAGCGAAGGATCTCCTCCGCCTCGGCCGCCCCAAGAGCCTGATCGTCTTTGATGGCGAGGCCGCAGCCGGAGGGAGTCAGCAAAAACAGATGAAAAGCTCGAACCTTGAGGTTCTGCGCCAGTTTCAGGATGTCCGGCAGGTCGTGTGAAGCTGGGTGACGAGACCCAACCGCTGAAGAAGCCGGATGCCGCGGACGGCCGCGTGAAAAGCGCCCTGGTGGCCCCGAAAGGTGTCGTGCGTCGTGGCGTCGCGACCATCAACGGTGACGGATACGCGTCGTATGCCGGCTTCCCGAATCCGCTCCGCCATGGCTTCGTCGACCAGCGTACCATTCGTAACCAGCTCAACCTCAATGCCGCGCTCGCGGGCGTACCCGGCGATGTCGAACACATCGCGACGCCACAGCGGCTCGCCGCCGCCCAGGATCAGATTCAGCGGAGCGAACTCGGCGAGTTGATCGACCACCCGACAACACTCCCGGTAGCTCAGGTCGTTGGGAGAGAGGAGCTCGGCGGCGTCCCTGCTGCAATGGATGCAGTGGAGGTTGCACCCCTTCGTAAGCTCCCAGACCACCAGCTTCGGCTTGAATGATGCTTCGGAGCCATGGTGGCGCATAACGCCACCGGGAGTGCAATTGGCGGGCCAAGGAATCGGCCAGTGATTTCAAGGGCTTGCCTGGAATCCAGTGGGGGAGAAAACCCAGCAGACTCTCACTTTTCCGATTAGAAGCTATCGCCGCCCGATACGGTGCGCTAATTCCCCCTCCTCCCGGTCGTCCAGGCAGCGTCCTGTCGAATGCGGTGCTTCAGCCGTCAGTTGCCCGTTCCGGGCTGCGCCGGCGTGGTGCGCGCCGCATTGGGAATGGGGCCTGCGGCCGGGCGGACAGGCGCCGGGGCGGCTTCCGGCTTGCCGGGCGGCTGGCGGACGATGTCGATGCTGCCCTTGAAGTAGGCGCCGTCTTCAATGGAGATGGTGGCGCTGCGAAGGTCGCCGACGAGGTTGGCGTTGCTCCGGATAATTATCTTCTCGGTGGCGTCAATATTGCCATGGACGGTTCCATGGACATCGACCTCGCGGGCTCGGATGCTGGCCTGAATCCGGCCGCTCTTGCCGACCGTCAGCCGGTTCTTCGGAAGATCGAGGGTGCCTTCCACTTGGCCCTCCAGGTGGATGTCTTCGTCGCTGGTGATCTGGCCTTTGATCAACACGCTCTTGCCGATGGTCGCCTCGGACCGGGTGAGGCGCGGCGCTGCGGGCGGGGCGGCCGGGACCGATGCGGGTGTCGCGGCCGCCGGGCGGGTCACCGGTTGGGGCGGTTCCTCGATAAGGTCGTCTTCGTTACGTCTTTTCCACATAATGGTGTCGCTCCGCGTGCAGATTCTACACGATCCGCCAGCCGCCCGGACAGGAACTTCGTTTCAGGTCAACTGCTTCCAGGTTCGCCGCGTCGATTCTCGCTTCAGGTTAGCAAACCGGCTGCCAAGATGAAGAACCGGGCTCCCTGTTGCTGGGAAGGCCGGGCTATACGCCGCGGCCGCCCTATCGCAGCAGTCCCGGGCCGTTGCCGGCTAGCAGGCGCTCGACCTCGGCCCGGTCGATGAGCGGGGTGTTCTGGGGAATCGTGAGCTTCAGGGCCGCCATGGCGCTGCCGTAGCGGAGTCCTTCGTCCAGGCCGCCACTAATGTAGCCGTATAGGAGACCCGCGGCGAATGCGTCCCCGGCGCCAAGACGGTTCACGACCTGAGCCGCGAAGCCGCTCGAGCGGTAGAAAGAGCGGCCGTCGAAGCCGGTGGCGCCGCGGTCCCCGAGAGTCAGAACGACAGCCTGGTGGCCATTGCTGTCGTGAAGGCTCTGGAGAGCCGTTTCAGGCGAGTCCCGCCGGTCGAGCAGCAGAGCGGCATCTTCCTCGGTGGCTACGAGGAGATCGACAAAGGAGAGGAGGGAGCAAAGCACCTCCCGGGCCTGTTCGGGCGCCCAGAGCATCCGCCGGTAGTTCACGTCGAAACAGACGCGAAGGCCAGTCGTGCGGGCGCGCCGCAGAACATCCCGCACCAAATCCTGCGCGACCGGGCCCAACGCCGGCGTGATGCCGGTGAGGTGAATCCAATCGGCGCGGCCGATCCGCCCCCAATCGAGCTCGGCGGCCGTGAGCGTGCCGGCGCTCGAGTGCTCGCGGTCGTACAAACAGATCTGAGGCCGCGGCGGCGCGGCGAACTCAAAGAAGAACAAACCAAGGCGGCCCTTCTCGCACCAGACCACGGATGATGTATCGACGCCCTCGGCGCGCATTTCATTGACGATTCGGCGCGCCAGCGGGGTGCGGGGCAACTTCCCGATCCAGGCGGCTTCCGCCCCGAGACGGGCCAGGCCGATAGCGACGTTCGATTCCGCGCCGCCGAGATATGGGCGCAGATACGCCGCCGTCTCCAGCCGCTCCCCGGCGGGCGGCGCGAGCATCAGCATCGTCTCGCCGAGACAGACTACCCGCACCGGGCGATCCGGCGGCGGGGGGACGGGCGGGGCGGACATCAGTTCTTCATCTCGAACAAATCCATCTCGCGGAACGCTCCGAGCATGGCGGCGGCCTGGTCCTCCTCGACGGGGAGCAGCGGCGGCTTGGGATAACCGGCATCTATGCCGCGGGCGTGGAGGACGCAATAGATGGCGGCGTTGGTCGAGGCGGGGATGTGTAGGATCTGTCTCGCCCGGTTCACCTGAAGCTGAAGCTGGGCGGCCTCTTCGTACCGGCGTTCCTGAAACAGCCGCCAGAGCCGCACCATCATCTCGGGGACGGCGTTGGCCAGACCGGAAACGCAACCCTTGGCGCCGGCTATCCACGCCGGCAGCGCAATGCCCTCGGTTCCGACGATGAAGTGGAAGTCCGGACGGTCCTGCATCGCCAGCAGAAGGTGGGTGAAGTCGATGTAGCTGAAGCCGCTGTCCTTGATTCCAACCACGCCGGCCTCGGCCAGCTTTCGCAGCACCGGTCCGGTCACGGTGAACCCGGAGGCGTGGGGATTGTTATAGACGTAGACCGGAATCCGCACGGCAGCGACGATCTGTTCGAAGTGCCGCAGCACCGACCGGGTGTCGTGCCGGTGATAGTAGGGTGGAACTGCCGCTACGCAGTCCGCCCCGGCCTCCTCGGCGTCACGCGCGAGTTCGACCGATTGCTCGGTGGAAGCGGTTCCGACGTGCGCGATCACCGTGAGTTTCCCGCCGACGGCGCGCGAGACAATCTGATGCACCTGCTTGCGCTCTTCCAGGCGCATGATCGGCCCACTCCCGTAAGTGCCGCAGATGAAAACACCGTGAACGCCGTGCGCCGCCTGAAAGTCCAGCAATTCCCGGAGCCCCTTCTCATAGACCTTTCCTTCCCGGGTGAACGGGGTGGTGAGCGGGGGAATGATTCCCTCGGGCTTCGTGGTCCTATCCGCTGTCATGAATTCCCTACCTTCTGATCTTATGCTCTTCTGGATTCACCGGCCTGCGTCCAGCGACGGAGCCGGGCCGGCTTACGAAGTCCCGTGACGGCCGCGGCAGTACTGCTGGTCGATCTCGGAGAGCTGCCCCGCGAGGTACAGGCGAACAGCTTCTTCCGGCGTGTGCCGGCAGTCCACGACGAAGGGCCGGATCCCATGGCGCTGAAGATCTTCAGCGGCGCGCCATCCCATTCCCCCGGAGATCACCGCCTGGCAATCATGGAGCGCCTCGAGAATTCCCCCGTGGCCGTGGGGCTGGCTCGGTTCTCCATGGTCCGCACAGCCGCCCGGCGAAGTACGCGCATGGTGCGAGTGCGTGTTGCGGCGCGATTCGGGGCCTTGAACCCGGCCTTCTTCCACGCTAAAGATCAGCCAGGCGAACGAGCGGCCGAAATGATGGGAGATCCCGCCCTCCTCGCTGGCAGCGATTGCGATTTTCATTCGTCGATTCCTCCTTGTTCCCTGTACGATCGGCGCGCGCGGCTTCAATTCAACGCGCCACGGCGGCGAACGTGCCGCCGGCCTCGGGCTGTCCCGGCGCGGTAAGCGGCGCCCAGTTGCTTTTCTCCGTGGCCACAAACGTGGAGTAAGGGTGAAGCATCCCGTAATTCGACGCGCGCACCGCGTACGACTTCACACCGTTCATCCGCCGGAGCTCGTCTTTGATCTCGTCGATCATCATGACACTCGTCTTCCGTTCGCCGTGGACCTTGGCGATGACGGCGGCCTGGTCCTCGGCCGTGAGGTAGGAGTAGACGGGCGAGAGAGCGCACCGGTCCACCACGTCGATGAAGTCCTCGGGGAACGGGCCGTCGTCCTCCGTTTCCACGTCGCACTCGACCACGGACAGTTGGGCAAACAGTCCGCCGCTGTCGGGATTGGAGACCGGGTATGTGGTGAGCACGGGGATTTCGAGACGGTGCGTGACGCGAGGCCCGCGCTCCAGCGTGTCGACTTGCGCCGAGGACGAGCAGCGGTACCGCACCAGCCCGGATTCACCGGACACCGGCGCTTGCTTCTCATAGAAGAACGGATAGTCGAGATTGATCCGCACGGTGGCGGCGCGAAACTCGCGGTGGTATTCCATGACATTCGCGCGCAGCGATTCCGGCCCCACCTCGCCACGATGCCGGTGCACGATCCGGATAAAGCCGTCGATCCAACCGGCCTCGAACTTCCTCCAGATACGGGCGGCGATGGAGATCTCCGCGACGGTCGGCTGGCCGGCGTCATTCCCGCGTGAACGGGCTCGAATCGGAAAGTAAAGGTTTCTTAAGCCCACATCGACGAGGAAACGTTGTTCATCCGGTGTGTCACTCATTTTGTTACGGACTCCTGGCGGCTCGCTGCCGCGGCGCACCTATCCACGGGCAGACCTCGGCCCTCCTCCAGGCTGCGTCCGTTCCCGCGCGGGTTGCCCGGCTCCGCGGATTGCCGGGCTGAGTCGGGCGCGGCAGATAGCCGGCTCGAGAAGCATTTCCTGGAGTTCGAGCTGGTCCTTTCGCAGAGCGGCGCGGGAAACCGCGAGGGCCCGCCGCTCGGTGTCGCTCAACGGGTAGTTCTCCAGGGCTGAGTGGAGCGGTTCGCCAAAGAACTTCTCTCGAAACTCGGCATCGGTGAGGAGCCGCCCCAGGATTTGCTCAACGGCGACTTGACTCATTCCACTTAGGAACTTTGCAATTCGGTGGCCAAAATAGGAAGGCGGCGGAAATACCGCCGGCCGGGGAGCGAAGGGACGCTGTGATATGTTGACCGTAGGTGAGTCCAGACGTTCCATCGAAGCCGGATGCCGCGCCGCTGGAACTGACCCGGGAGCAGTATCACTCCATGATGCAGATGACGCATAGCGCTGTCGTCTGCCTGGCGCCGGACCGGCGCATCATCCTTTGGAACCGCGGGGCGGAACTGACCTTCGGCTACGCCGCCGAGGAGGTCCTGGGGCGTGACTACTTCCACCTTTTCCTCCCCATGGACTGGCACGAATCGGTCGGCGCGGAGCTCAGCCGGCTCCTGCGAGGCGAGTTCACGCGCAACTACCTGAACCCCGTGGTCACCCGGGATGGAACGCAGCGCTCTATGCTGTGGAACGCATCACGGCTGACCGGCGCCGACGGCCACATCCTGGGGATCGTTGCCATCGGACAGGACGTTACACAACTGAAACGCGCCCAGCAGCTCCAGGCGGGCGAGAACCGGGCACTGGAGATGCTGGCGCAGGGGCACGAATTGGGAGCGGTGTTGACCGAGATCGCCGCCACCATCGAAGTAGTCTGCCCGGAAGTGCGATGCCTGGTGATGACCGCGGATCCCGAACTCCACCGTCTATCGTGCGCGGCGGGTCCGAACGTTCCCGAGGAACTCCGCCGGAGCCTGGAGGGGACGTCCGTCGGACCGGATGGCGTGGCCGGGGCGGTCGCCGCTCACACTGGCGAGCCGGTGATCTGTCCCGACATCGAAAGCGACCCGCACTGGAACCGGCTCCGTCAGCCGGCGCTTCTGGGCGGGTTCCGGAGCTGCTGGTCGCATCCGATCCTGGGGGCTGGGGGCCGGGTGCTTGGCACCTTTGACTGCTACGGCAGCCGGGCGCGGCGACCCTCGCGCACCGAGCTCGAAACAACGGCCCGCGCCGCGCGGCTGGCCGGTATCGCGATTACGCACGTGCGGGTCCGTGAAGAACACCTCCGTGAAACAGAGAACCGCATTCAGCAAGCCGTCTCCGAGGTGGAAGCGTTGCGTAAGGAGTTGAAAGAGCGGTTCTCCTTTGATGACGTAGTGGCGGTATCAGGCGGCATGTTGCGAGTCATCCGGATGGCCGCGCAGGTCGCTCCGACGGAAGCCACCGTTCTCGTCACCGGCGAGACCGGCACCGGCAAGGAAGTGATCGCGCGCACGATTCACACCAACAGCTCCCGGGCAGCGGGACCCTTCGTCGCCGTCAACTGCGGCGCCATCCCCGAGAGGTTGATGGAAAGCGAGCTGTTCGGTCACGAACGCGGCGCGTTCACCGGAGCCGATAGGCGAAAGATCGGACAGGTGGAGCGCGCCACCGGGGGCACCCTGTTCCTCGACGAGGTAGCCGAGCTGACGCCTTCGGCCCAGGTCAAACTGCTCCGCCTTCTCCAGGAGAAGACGTTCGAACGGCTGGGGGGCTCGCAAACGCTGGTTGCCGACGCGCGCGTCATCGCCGCCACCAACCGCAACCTCGCTGAAGAGATGGGAAAGGGAGCGTTCCGCGAGGACCTTTACTACCGCTTGAACGTTTTCCACATTCACGTTCCTCCGCTGCGCGAGCGCAAGGAGGCCATTCCGGCGCTCGCCGAAAAGACCTTGCGGCGGATCGCCGTCCAGTTGGGCCGCGCCGAGATCGCGTTGTCCAAGGCGGCGCTCCAGGTGATGGAAGAATACGAGTGGAAAGGCAATGTCCGCGAACTACAGAACGCCCTGGAGCGTGCCGCGATTTTGTGCGGGGGCAGTCTGATCGGGCCAGAGCATCTGCCGATCCCCTCGCGTCCGGACCGGATGCCTCAGTCGACCGGCGTGGACGATGAGATCCTTATCCGCCTAGGGGACGGATTCAGCCTCGATAAGTTGGAGCGGACGCTGGTCCGGCGGGCTTTACGGTTGGCGCGCGGCAATAAGTCCAAAGCAGCGCGGATCCTCGGCATCTCCAGGGGTTCCCTCCGCTGGAGGCTTCAGAGCCCAGCGTCGGAGTGAACTCGGCCGGAGACTCAAGAGGTTCAAGCGGACAGAAGAATGGTTGGAAATGGCCAGTTATAGCCGACCTATGTTGTGTAATCGTTTGAAAATAATGAATCTATCTGTATTTGTGGCTGTTCTTGGCCTATGGCTGGATTTGGCCACTTCCAACGGTGCGTAGAGGTGGGGTTAGCGCCCATCAGCGAGTTGACCTTGGAATTGCCGTAAGCCCTTGATGCAGTTATCTTTCTTTCGTGGGTTCGACCCCGCCGCCGGGCTGTCGCACCCCGTCGGGTGATTTGGCATCCCAGTTGCACTCTTGGGCAGCGGAAACCGGGACGATTCGACCACAACGATGGGCTGTGGCGATCGTGGATCCGGTCCGTTGTGAACGGGATCGAGACCACCCCGCCCGGGAGCGAGCGACGTGGAGCCGCCCCCTCTCCTGGCTTGTCTCGGGCGGGGCTCTCGGTTGATGCGTGGCGGTCTCATCTGACAGATCATCCCCCCTATTCATAGCTCTTAAGCGAGCCCCGCCAAGGGGCTCGTGTTGCCGTCAGCACCGGCGACCGTCGGCTCAGCCGCCTACCAGGGCACCATCACGATGAATTAACAGATCGTTAACACGCAGGTCTTTGGCCTTTGGCGGGTGAAAGGATATCATTGGGCTGGCGGCCCGCACCGCCAGCTCAGTGGGGGCCTCGCTTCTCTCGAAATCAGGGGCCCGCACAGAAACCAGGGGACCGCACTACATGATAGAGAACTACAATTCGATTCGCCTGAACCGGCTTCCCATTCCGTTGAAGCTCGTGGTGAGCTTGACGCTGATCGTCCTGGGTATCGGGTATGTGATCGCGATGATCAACCTCTATCTGACGTACCACTTGACCGATGGTGAGCCGGGGCTGACCGTCTCGGATCTGCGGCGATCCTTTTATGGAAACCGTGACAACACCAAGTTGGCCGCGAAGATTAACGGTGGGAGCATGGAGCAGTTCCTTACCGTGCAGGGCGACAAGGAGAAGATTCTTACCTGGATTCAGGACGGCGCGGAAAGACCGGGCTATGAAGAGATCGTGAAGACGATCCTGACGGAAAACTGCATTCGCTGCCACAATCCGGCGGGCCTGCAACGCTTCACGCCGCTCACGAGCTACGAGGAGGTCATGGTGGTGACCCAGATCGATCGGGGCGAGCCGGTCGCGCTGTGGGCGCGGGTGGCGCACACGCACATTCAGTCTATCGGGCTCATTTTCCTGATTCTCGGCGCGGCTTTCTGTTTGACTTCGGTGCCGGAGCGCTGGAAGATCGCGGTGGTAACGTTGCCCTTCGTCGCCCTGCTGGTGGACTTCGGCGCCCGGTTCCTGGCGAAGTACTTCCCACATACCGTTTATGTCATGATGTTTTCGGGCGCGTTCATTGGCGCGTTGTTTGCAGTTATGATCCTCGTGCCGCTGTGGGACATGTGGTTCCGAAAGTCCCTCCCCGGACGCGAGGGGTAAGGAGAAAAATGCGAGTTGGTTTCCTGCTTCCTTCTTTGTTGATTCTGGTTGTGCTCGCGGCGGGATGCGGTCCGGCTGAAAAGAAGCCGGCCGCACTGACACTGGATGCTCCTCAGCTTAAGGCGTTCGCGCCGCTGCCCGCGGTCATGGAGTCGGCCGCGAATCCCCTGACCGAGGAGAAGATCAAGCTGGGGCGGATTCTGTACTACGATCCACGTCTGTCGAAGGGCCACGATCTATCGTGCAATAGTTGCCACCTGCTGGACCAATACGGTGTGGACGGCGAGCCCACCAGCGATGGCCACCGGGGCAAGCGTGGCGACCGGAACTCGCCAACCGTATACAATGCCGGCGGTCACATCGCTCAGTTC
>CAYRPT010000089.1:0-9863 GCA_964425895.1 uncultured Solibacteraceae bacterium
TCTTTGCTGTAGTGAGCCACCTTGTAGCCGACGATAACGTCGCTGTGTTGGTGCGCCATCCTGGCGGCCTGCTCCGCATCCATGCCCGCCACCCTGTTCTCGCCCTCCGGCGCCATGCCGACGTCGCTGATATTCAGGAAGGCCAGCACGCGCGTTTTGGCGCGGTCAATCACACGCTCGCGGAAGTCCGGGAAGTTTCGCCAGCCGGCCGTGCCCGCGTCCACCATGGTGGTGACGCCGGTGCGGAACGAGAAGGGATCCGGATAGAGGCTGCTGTCACCGGTCAGCGCGCGGAGCCCCGTGCCGGTGTAGACGTGCGCGTGGATATCAATGATGCCAGGCGTGACGTACAGGCCGCGCGCGTCCACCACCCGTCCGGCCGCCGCCGGGGGGATCGACTCGGCCACCAGGGCGATTTTCCCGCCCGCGATGGCGACGTCGCGGATACCGTCCACTCCGTTCTTGGGATCGATGACGTGTCCACCCTTGAGCAGCAGGTCATAGATCCGCGAGGCCGCCTGTCCTGCTTGCCGCCATCGCAGCCAGGCGATGCCCGGACGGTCGACGCGAAAGGCCACCAGCCGGCGCCGCTCCACCTCGGTTACGTAGGCGGTGAGCCCGTCCGGTCCGCCGAAGCAAATGTTGCTCGGCCGCGGGCCCAGCACGTCGATCTCGCGCAGCAGCTCGCCACCCGGACTCACCTTGGCCACCACGCCTTTTCCGTAGCGGGTGATGTACAAGTTGCCGTCCACGTCGCAGCGCATGCCGTCCATGCCGTGGTCGGGGAAGCGCAGGAGCAACCGTTTGTCGGAGAGCGAACCGTCCGCTTCGATCCGGAACGCCCACACCGTCCGGCTCATCGATTCGTTCACGTAGAGAGTGCGGCCGTCCGGGCTGACCTCGATCCCGTTCGTGGTGCCCATCGCGGTGGCGACCCGCACGGTCGAGCCGTCGGGGTCGATGCGCCACACCTGGCCCGTGCCTTCCTTCCAGTTCGGGTCACTCGCGTAGAGCACGCCACGATCGGTGATCGCCAGGTCGTTAGGCTGGTTCATCAAACCGTTGTGGGCGAACACGGCGACCGATTTCGTTCGCGGATCGATCCGGAGGATGTTGTGCCCGGCGTAGTCGGCGACGTACATCATCCCGGCGCGGTCGAAGCGGATTCCGTTGCCGAGGCTTCCGCCGGGCATTTCCAGGAAGACCTGGCCCGAGCCGTCCGGAGCGATCTTTCCGATGGTCGGCTGGCGCTCGTAGCTGACGGCGTAGATATTCCCCTCGGCGTCACACGCGGGGCCTTCGATGTGCTGGGTGAAACTCCCTTCCGCGGTCAGCGGCCGCGAGACGAAGAGCTCTTCGGCGGCCGGCGCCCGGCTCCCGAAAAGCAGGCATGCGACCAAGAGTGGGGCCCACCGAAAGGTGGCCCGGTGGTATCGTGCAGCCGTTTTCATGGTGTCCCGCCTCCGCCCGGGCTCGGTCCGGATTATAGTCCAACTTGCCGCGCCGCCGCCGGACGTCCTTATTCGCTGCCCTCCGAAGGCCGCGACAGGTGGTGGTATAACGGGAACCGATGAAAGTGCTCCGATTGGCCTTTTTGCTCACGGCGCTCGCGGCGTCCGCCGCGGCGAAACGCCCGCCGAACGTGGTGATCCTGTTCATTGACGACATGGGCTATGCCGATATCGGTCCCTTCGGCGCCCGGAGTTACTCCACGCCCCATCTAGACCGCATGGCCCGCGAGGGCCGCCAGTTCACGGACTTCTATGTCACGCAGGCTGTCTGTTCGGCATCGCGCGCCGGCCTGATGACAGGCTCCTACAACGTGCGGGTCTCGATTCTCGGGGCGCTGGGGCCCACGGCGACGCACGGAATTCACGAGGATGAAGTCACGCTGGCGGAGATCTGCAAGCAGAGGGGTTACGCCACCGCCTGCTACGGCAAGTGGCACTTGGGCCACCACGAGAAGTTCCTCCCCCCTCGGCACGGGTTCGATGACTATTTCGGCCTGCCCTACTCGAACGACATGTGGCCATACCATCCGGAAAAGCCGGGCGGCTTCCCGCCCCTGCCCTTAATTGACGGCATCCGCGCGGTGAACGCGAATGTGACCGCCCGGGACCAGGAGCAATTGACCACGCAATACACAGAAAGGGCCGTCGCGTTCATCGAGCGCCATCGGAACCAGCCGTTCCTCCTCTACGTGCCCCACAGCATGGTGCACGTGCCGCTGTTCGTCTCGGACAAGTTTCGGGGGAAGTCCAAGCGCGGGCTGTTCGGCGACGTGGTGATGGAGGTTGATTGGTCGGCGGGCCGGATTCTCGACACCATCCGCAATAATGGCCTGGAGAAGGACACGCTGGTGATCTTCACCGCGGACAACGGTCCGTGGCTCAGCTACGGGGATCACGCGGGTTCCGCGGGTCCCTTGCGGGAGGGGAAAGGCACGATGTTCGAGGGCGGGTGCCGCGAACCGACACTCATGTGGTGGCCGGGAACGATTCCCGCCGGCACGCGGTGCACGGAGCCGGCCATGACCATCGACATTCTGCCGACGGTGGCCCGCCTCATCGGCGCCAAGTTGCCGGAGCACAAGATCGACGGGCGGGACATCGGGCCTCTGATGCGGGGGGAGGCCGGGGCGCAAAGTCCGCAGGAAGCCTACTACTTCTACTACGGGACGCAGCTTCAGGCCGTGCGCAAGGGAAGGTGGAAGCTCCATTTTCCGCACAGCTTTCAGAGTCTCTCGGGGCGTCGCGGCGGGCAGGGGGGCGTGCCGGTGAAGTACGACAAGAAAGAGATTGGACTGGCGCTGTTCGACCTGGAGAAGGACCCCGGGGAAACGACGGACGTGAAGGAACAGCACCCCGGAGTCGTCCGGGAAATTGAGGCGCTGGCGGACCGGATGCGGGAGGACCTGGGGGACTCGGCGCGCGGCCTCAAGGGCAAGGGAGTCCGTCCGGCGGGACAGTTGTAGGCGGTTTGCGCTCTACGGAGCGGCCGCGCCGACGAGGTCGAGGAAAGCCTGCGCCGCGTGGCTCAGCACGCGCCGCGCGGGATAGACCAGGCGGATGGGACGCTCAACAGACAACTCCTCCACCTTGATTTCGCGCAGCGTGCCGGCCAGAATCTCACTCTCGACGCACAAACGCGGCAGGAACGCCACGCCTTCATTCCGCTGCACGAGTTTCTTGATGGTTTCGACGGTGGGCATCTCCACATCCATGTTGAGCGGCACCTGATGCCGCCGGAACTCGCGCAGTACGATCTCGCGGTAAGGGCTGACAACGTTGTGGGCGATGAAGGTCTCCATGCCCAACTCGGTGATGGCGACGCTGCGGCGCCGCGCGAAACGGTGCCGCGGCGAGACGACGAAGGCGAGGTGATCGTTGAAGATGATGGTGGAGACGAGGTTCCCTTCCTTGGGATCGTAGCTGACGACACCGAGCTCGACGTCGCCATCGAGCAACTGCGCCGGGATCTTGCTCGAGAGGCAGCGCCGGACTTGCACCTTGATCTTGGGATAGAGCCGCCGGTAAGCCTCGATGTGGCCCAGCAGATAGAGCGCCGTCGATTCGTTGGCGCCGATGGTGAGACGGCCGGCCGACAGGTCGCGCAATTCGGCCAGCGCGTCCGACAAGTCCCGCAGGAGGTTCTCGCCCCGGCGTGCGAAGTCCAGGACAATGTGGCCCGCGGCGGTGAGAAGCAGCTCCTTGCCTGACCGGTCGATGAGCTTCTCGCCGAGCTCGTTTTCCAGGCGCTGCACCGCCAGCGAGACGGCCGGCTGGGTCCGGCCGAGCTTCTCCGCGGCCCGCGAGAAGCTCCGTTCGCCGGCCACGGTGAGGAATACCTTCAGAAGGGCGAACTCCATCATTTTGTTTCCATGGCCGGCGCCGGCGGGACCGTCGTCCCGCTTAACGGGCGCCAGTCCGGCTCCAATACCAATAGAACGGCAAGCCAGCCGCGATCAGCCCGAGACCCAGCAGGGTCTCCCGGGGCGAGTCCAGGAGCGTTGAAACGAGCATCCAACCCGCGACGGCGACAAACAACACCGGGACGACCGGATACCCCAAGGTTTTGTAGGGGCGCGGCAGGTCCGGGCGCTTGCGCCGCAACACGATGACGGCCGCCGTGGTCATCCCGTAGAGAACCCAGGTGGCAAACACAGTATAGGTGAACAGATTCTCATAGCGGCCGCTGAGGACGAGCAATGCGGACCAGCCGCCGAGCACAAAGATCGACACGGCCGGAGTTCTGCGCACCGGGTGGACGTAAGCCATGCCGCGGAAGAACAGCCCGTCTTCGGCGGCGGCGAACGACACGCGGGCGGTCGTCAGCAGGGTTCCGTTCAGGGCGGCGAAGATCGAGATCATGGCGGCGACGCTCACGAGCGAAGCTCCGGAGGCGCCGAATACACGCTGCATCATGGTGGCGGCGACGCGGCTGCTGCCGGCCACATCGTCCGGGGTCAGGATGTAGAAATACGCGAGGTTGGTGATCAGGTAGACGGCGATGATGAGGAGCGATCCGAGGATCAGCGAGCGCGGCAGGTTCCGCTGCGGATTTTTCACTTCGCTGGCCACGTAGCTGACGTCGGCCCAGCCCTCGTAGGCCCAAAGGGCGGCCACCAGAGCGGCGACGAAGCCCGCGGCGCCGGCGGCGGCGGGGATCGTCTGGCGGTAGTGTCCCGCGTCGCCTTCACCCCACACGAAGGCGGCTACCACGATCGCGGCAATCAGCCCCACCTTAGCGAAGGTGGACACCACCTGGACCTTGCCGCTCAAGCCCACGCCGGCGGCGTTCATCAGCGCCAGACCCAGAATCACTCCCATCGCCAGGATCTGGCCGTACGTGATTTCGAGCGGGCCGCCCCGGGGTCCGATGGGATAACCGATGGTGATCAGCGCGCTCTCCAGGCCCGGGAAGAAATGCGCCAGGTAGTAGAAAAACGCGGTCGCCAACGTAGCGGCCGAGCCCGCCTTGCCGACCCAGGTGAGCGTCCAGGCATAAACAAATCCCCAGAGGGGTCCGTAAGCCTCTCGAAGGAAGACGTAACCGCCGCCGGCTTCCGGCATGGCGGCGGCGAGCTCGGCGTAAGTGAGCGCTCCCGCCAGGGACAGAGCACCGCCGAAGATCCAGACAAGGAAGACGGTTTCGGGCGATCCGGTTCGCTGCACCATCGTCGAGGGCACCAGGAAGATGCCGCTGCCGATCACCGATCCAACGACGATGGCCAGGGCGCTCCAGACACCCAGCGCCCGTTTGAGTTCTGTCATTGACTACGCTTCTTCCTTCTCCGGCGGCGCCCCGCATTATGCCGGCTTAGCGGCGCCGCAATACCCGCCGGCGCTGTCCGAGCCGGTCCAAGCCCCGAGGCGACCGCGACCGGGGCGAGCCCGGCCGACCGAGCCGCCGGATTCCCCATGAAACGGCCGCCGCGCTGGTTCCGACAAGCTTCCGCGTCCAGGATGGCAGCCGTCACGAGCCATAAACTGAGAGCGTAGCAGATCGCCTCCGACAGCCCGAGCCGGCAACGCGGGCCGGAAGTCCGCCCACGTGGGATGGAAGCTGCTATCTTACTTTAGAAGCCGCTTTCACGGAGGAGAGTAGGTGGCGGAGCGGAATGGCATAAGGCGGCCTGGTGCGCCGGAAGCACCGATCCATGAGGAGTGCGCGCTCCTCAAGGTGATATCGACGGCGGTTCAATCATTACTCGGCGGGGAAACGTTCGAGAGCTGGGCGCAGAGTCTGCTGTCACAGTTGGGGGAGGCGACGGGCGTCAGCCGCGCTTACGTCTTCGAGAACGAGTCCGGTCCGGGTGGAGCAACCCTCACCACTCAGTTGTTCGAGTGGGTGGCTTCGGGTGTTTCCCCCCAGATCGGAAATCCTCTACTTCAACGGGTGTCGTACCAAGCCACGGGATTCGATCGCTGGGCGGAGACTTTGGGCCGGGGCGAACCGATCTACGGCCCCGTACGGGAGCTTCCGCCATCCGAGGTGGGACTGCTTGAATCCCAGCAGATTCGTGCGCTGGCGGTGGTGCCGGTGATTACTCACGAAGGGTGGTGGGGCTTCATCGGCTTTGACGACTGCGTCCGCGAGCGGGAGTGGTCGAGTTTGGAGCTCGACGCTTTGAAGATCGCGGCGAACCTCATCGGAGCGGCCATGGAGTTGGAGCGCGCGCGCCGCGAGTTGTGGGAAGCCCAGGACGCAATGGAAGCGCGGGTGCGGGAAAGGAGCGAGCAGCTAACGCGCGCCATCCGTGCCCTCGAAGCAAGCGAAGCTCAGGCGCGGGAGCAAATCGCCGAACTGGAGCATCTGTACCGCACCGCGCCGACGGGACTCGGCCTGCTGGATCGCAAGCTCCGCTTTGTCCGTGTAAACCAGCGCCTGGCCGACCTCAACGGACATCCCGTAGAGCGTTTTCCCGGCCGGTCGTTGAGCGCGGTGGTGCCGGCGGGCGCCGCGGCCTTCGAGGCGTTGTGCGGCGAGGTGGTAGCAACGGGTGAACCGCTGGTCGACCGACAGATCGAAGCGGGCACGCCGGAGGCGCCGCGGACCCACCTCGTAAGCTGCTATCCGCTGCTCGCGCCGGATGGGACGGTGCGGGCCGTCAGCGCCGTCGTGCACGACGTGACGGAGTACCGGCAGGCCGAGGAACATCGCCGGAATCTGGAAGTGCGTCTGGAGCAGGCCAAGAAGCTCGAGAGCCTTGGCATACTGGCCGGCGGAGTCGCACACGATTTCAATAATCTGTTGGTCAGCATGCTCGGCAACGCGGATCTGGCGGCGGAGGAACTTCCGCCCAATTCGCCGGCCCGGCCCTTTTTGCGCGAGATTTCGCGGGCGGCGGGCCGAGCGGCCGAACTCACCCAGCAGTTGCTCGAGTACGCGGGGAAAGGGCGTTTTATCACCGCGCCGCTGGACCTCTCGCGGGTGGCGCGGGAAGCCGTCGACCTGGTTCGCGGCGTGATCCCCGACGGCGTCATGATCCACGACCAACTCGCGCCGGATCTGCCGGCCGTCCAGGGAGACAAAGCGGCACTCCGGCAGGTGATTATGAACCTGCTGGCCAACGCAGCCGAGTCGATCCCACAGGGCCGCGGCCACATCACGCTCCGCTCGGGGTGGCTAACCCCCTCCCAGGCATACCTGGCACGCGACGGGATGCCCGCGGAAGTGATGGCGGACGACCACGCCTACGTGGAGGTTGAAGACAGCGGCTGCGGGATGGACGAAGAGGTCCAGAAGCGGATCTTCGAGCCCTTTTTTACAACCAAGTTCACGGGGCGCGGACTGGGGTTGGCGGCCACACTGGGCATAGTACGCGCCCATCGGGGCGTCATTCGCCTTCAGAGCCGCCCCGGGGAGGGCACGCGAATCCAGGTGCTCTTTCCGTGTTTCTGGACGGGAGAGGATACGGCGCCGGCTGAACCTTCAAACTACTGAGGCTCGCATTCCCGCGCGACACGAGGTTTGACGGTTACGGTGCGGTG
The DNA here is from genome assembly GCA_964425895.1 of uncultured Solibacteraceae bacterium. Classification (GTDB taxonomy): domain Bacteria; phylum Acidobacteriota; class Terriglobia; order Bryobacterales; family Bryobacteraceae; genus CAYRPT01. The sequence goes on from CAYRPT010000089.1 coordinate 7,494, forward strand.
CTGAGGCTTTGCTTGAGGAGCGCGCCACCTTGCAGGGTGATTGTTCCCCGCTTGTTAGAATAGGGGGAATGTCCTACGATGTGGCGATTATCGGCAGTGGTCCGGGTGGCTATTCGGCGGCTATCCGCGCGGGCCAGTACGGTCTGAAGACGGCCCTCATCGAGAAGGATCCCAAGCTCGGCGGCACTTGTCTGCACGTCGGGTGTATTCCCACCAAGGCGCTCCTCCACACGGCGGAAGTGTGGAGTTATTTCCAACACTCCAAGGACCAAGGAATCCATTGCGAGAACCCGAGGCTCGACCTGCCGCTGGTTCAGAAACGGAAACAATCGATCGTCGACAAACACGCCAAGGGCGTGGAGATGTTGATGAAGAAGAACAAGGTCGACTGGATCAAGGGTTACGGAAAGATCGCCGGTCAGGGCAAAATCGAAGTGCTCCGCAACGGCAAGGCGGAGACAATCGAGGCGCGGAACATCGTGATTGCGACGGGTTCGACGGCGCGGATGCTCCCCGGCCTCAAGCCCGATCCGCAGCGGATTCTGACGAACATCGAGATCCTGAACCTGGAACAGGTTCCCGCCAAGCTCCTGATTATCGGGGCGGGTGCGGTAGGGGTCGAGTTCGCCTCCATCTATAGCCGGTTCGGCAGCCAGGTGACGGTGATCGAGATGCTGCCCCGCCTGGTTCCCGTCGAGGACGAGGAGGTGTCGAAGGAACTCCAGCGCTACTTCAAGAAGGTCGGCATCCGGTGCGAGCCGGGAGCGAAAGCCGAGGACATTCACACCACCGATCAGGGCGTGGAGATCACGGTGACGCTGGCGGGCGGCAAACGGGAGACGATGAGCGGGGACGCCTTGCTGGTGGCCGTCGGACGGGCGCCGAACACGGAAGAGATCGGCCTCAACAACACGCGGGTAGAGATGGATCGCGGTTTCATCAGGGTGAACGAATACCAGCAGACGGCCGAGCCCAACGTCTACGCAATCGGCGACGTGGTGGCCGGCACGCCGCAGCTTGCCCACGTCGCCACCCGGGAAGGGATGGTCGCCATCGGACACATTGCGGGGAAGAACGTGAGCCCGGTGAACAAAAGCCGCATTCCGGGGGTGACTTACTGCGAGCCGGGCATCGGGAGCGTCGGGTTGACCGAAGCGCAGGCGCGGGCGCAGGGCTACCAGGTGAAGATTGGCAAGTTTCCCTTCGTTGCCAACAGTAAAGCCTCGATTGGCGGCTTCCACGATGGCTTCGTCAAGGTTGTGGCGGACGAGAAATACGGCGAGATACTCGGAGTCCACGTCATCGGTCCGCATGGCTATGAGCTGGTGGCCGAGGCGGTGGCCGCCATCGAGGCAGAGGCGACGGTGGATGTGATGATGAACACGATTCATGCGCACCCGACGCTCTACGAGGCTGTGGGAGAGGCATTCAACGCCGTTTACGGATTGGCCATTAATGCGTAAGTGCGAGTACGCTGACCTGGGCAGGATCGGCTACGGGGAGGCGTGCGCCATCCAGAAGGAACTGGTGGAGCGGCGCAAGGCCGGCGTAATTTCCGACCAGCTTGTGATGGTGGAGCACCCGCCTGTCATCACGATGGGGCGCAATGCGCACCGGGAGAATCTGCTGAGCGGGGAGGATGTCCTGGCCCGCGCCGGGATTGCGCTGGAGGAAACCGACCGGGGCGGCGACGTGACGTATCATGGTCCGGGACAGGTTGTAGGCTATCCGATTCTGGATCTTCGCGAATGGAAGAGGGACGTGGTCGCCTATGTCCGGGCGCTTGAGGAGGTGTTGATCAAAGCGCTGGGGGATTGCGGGGTCACGGCCGGGCGGGCGCCGGGCATGACCGGGGTTTGGACCGCCGGCGGGAAGATCGCCGCTATCGGTGTGCACATCAGCCGGTGGGTTACGTCGCACGGATTTGCACTGAACGTGGATACCGATCTTGAGTACTTCCGGCACATCATCCCCTGTGGGCTTGACCAGCCGGTGACTTCGATGCGCCGGGAGGGAAGCGCGGTTTCCCGGAGCGAGACGAAGGCGGCGATCCGCCGCCACTTCGCCGCCGTTTTCGACTATGAGATGGCGGCTCGAGAAGAATTGACGGAGAAGGTTTCATGACAGATGTCGTAATGCCGCAGATGGGCGAGAGCATCACCGAAGGCACACTCACAAAGTGGTTGAAGAACAAGGGCGACACGGTGGAGCGCGACGAGCCGCTGTTCGAGATTTCCACCGACAAGGTCGACACCGAGATCCCTTCGCCGGCGGCTGGGGTGCTGAAGGAAGTCCTGGTCGAAGAGGGAGCGACCGTGGAGATCAACACGGTGGTCGCCCGGATCGCGGAAGATGGCGCGGGGGCGGTGG
>CAYRPT010000090.1:0-2790 GCA_964425895.1 uncultured Solibacteraceae bacterium
GCCGGTCCGGGCCTCCGACGGCTCCGGCTGAATCCAGCCTTGCTCGAAGGCGTGGTCCACGATGGTCCGCTCGATCCACTTGATGAAGACCGGCGGTTCGTTGATGCCCAGAACGCAGGCGGCCTCGCACGGCGCCGGGCAGATGCGGCCGGTGAACTCCGGGAAGTTGTTAGTCGCGTGCAGCACGCGAAGAGCATCCCTCCAGCGGCCGCGGTACGCCAGGTCGTTCCAGTCGGGGATGATGTTGTTCAGCGGGCAGCCGGTGTGGCAGAAGGGCACGCCGCAGTCCATGCAACGGGCGCCCTGGGTGCGCACGACCGCGAGATCGTAGGGCTGGTAAATCTCGAAGTAGTCCTGGATCCGCTCCGCCACCGGACGCCGCTCGGGCACCGCCCGCTCATACTCCATGAAACCTGTGATTTTGCCCATCGTCGTTCTTCCCGGCCTTCTACATTCTGTTTCCGGCTGGCCGCTTTCTCTTCCGGACTCCTCCTACCAGCCCGTCCCCGCGGCGGCCTCGGCGTACCGAAGGAGTTCGAACGGCCGTGCCCCGGGCGAAGATCGCTCCGGAACCTCGGCGCCCGTCCTCGGAACGCCCAGCACACGCTTGTACTCGTGGGGAAACACCTTCACGAACTTCGGCAGCATACCGTCCCAGTTCTCGAGAATCCACTGCGCCCTGGCGCTGCCCGTATAGCGCATGTGCCGCTCGATCAGGTTCTTGAGCGCCAGCATGTCGAGCGGATCCTCCACCGCCCCCAGATCCACCATGGCCGGGTTGCAGTTCACCCGGCGAAAATCGCCGTCTTCATCGAGCACGAAGGCAATGCCGCCGCTCATGCCGGCGGCGAAGTTGCGGCCCGTGCGTCCCAGGATCACCGCGAGGCCCTTGGTCATGTACTCGCATCCGTGGTCCCCGACGCTCTCCACCACCGCCGTGGCGCCGGAGTTGCGCACGCAGAAACGTTCCCCCGCCATGCCATTGAAGTAGGCCTCGCCGCTGGTGGCTCCGTATAACGCCACATTCCCGACGATGATGTTCTCCTCCGGCACGAACGTCGATGTTTTCGGCGGGTAGACGATGATCTTTCCTCCGGAAAGCCCTTTGCCGGTGTAGTCGTTCGAATCGCCTTCGAGCGTCAGTGTCACCCCCGCCGCGAGAAAAGCTCCGAAGCTCTGTCCGGCCGAACCCGTGAAGCGGAAGCGGATGGTATCGTCCGGCAGCCCCGCCGAGCCGTAGCGTTTGGCGATCTCGCCGCTCAGCATGGTGCCCACGGTCCGGTGCACGTTGCGGATCGGCATCTGGAACTCGACCGGCGTCCGGTTCTCCAGGGCGTCGGCCGCCAGGTCGATAAGCTTGTGGTCGAGCGCCTGTTCCAGGCCGTGGTTCTGCGCCACGAGACACCGCCGGCCAACCTTCTTCGGCACATCGGGGTTGAACAGCACCGAGGAAAGGTCGATGCCCCGAGCCTTCCAGTGATGGTCGGCGACGCGCGCATCCAGGCGGTCGACCCGGCCGATCATGTCCGCCATGCGCCGGAAACCCATTTGCGCCATGTGCTGGCGAACCTCCTCGGCCACGAAGAAGAAGTAGTTGATGACGTGTTCCGGCAAGCCCCCGAACTTCTTCCGGAGCCGCGGATCCTGAGTCGCCACCCCGACCGGGCAGGTGTTGAGATGGCATTTCCGCATCATGATGCAGCCCATGGCGATCAGCGGAGCGGTCGAGAAGCCGAACTCCTCGGCCCCGAGCAGCGCGGCCATCGTCACGTCGCGGCCGGTGAGCAGTTTCCCGTCGGTCTGAACGATGACGCGGCTCCGAAGGTCGTTCATCACCAGCACCTGCTGGGTCTCAGCCAGCCCCAGCTCCCACGGAATCCCGGCGTGCCGGATCGAGGTGAGCGGCGAGGCGCCGGTGCCGCCTTCATACCCGCTGATCAGCACCACGTCGGCGTGGGCTTTGGCAACGCCGGCCGCGACGATGCCGACCCCGACTTCCGCCACCAGCTTCACCGAGATGCGCGCTTTCGGGTTGGCGTTCTTCAGGTCGTAGATCAGTTGCGCCAGATCCTCGATCGAGTAAATATCGTGATGGGGAGGAGGCGAGATGAGACCCACTCCGGGGATGGAGTGGCGCACACGGGCGATGTCTTCGCTGACCTTGTGCCCCGGAAGTTGGCCGCCCTCACCCGGTTTGGCCCCTTGCGCGATCTTGATCTGCAACTCGTCCGCGTTGACCAGGTAGTTCACGGTGACGCCAAAGCGCCCCGAGGCCACCTGTTTGATCGAGCTCCGCCGGTCGTCCCCAAACCTCTCCTCGTCCTCGCCTCCCTCGCCCGTATTCGACCGCCCGCCGATGCGGTTCATCGCGACCGCCAGCGTTTCGTGCGCCTCCTTGCTGATCGATCCGAAGCTCATCGCCCCGGTACAGAATCGCCGCACGATCTCGGCCGCCGGCTCCACCTCATCCAGAGGAATCGGACGCGCCGCCGGCTGGTACTCCAGTAACCCGCGGAGAGTGCATAGCTGCCGGCTCTGATCATTAATCGAATCGGCAAACTCCTTGTACGTCTCCCAACTCCGGCTCCGCACCGAATGCTGCAGCTTGGTGATCGAAACCGGATTGTTCAGGTGATACTCGCCCCGCACGCGCCACGCCAGGTTCCCGCCGACGGCGAGCTCGGTGTCGCTCTCCCGGAAAGGCCGGAAGGCGTGGTCGTGTTTCATCTTCGCCTCGCGGGCGAGCGCCTCCAGCCCGACCCCCTCAATGCGCGAGGCGGTACCCGTGAA
>CAYRPT010000090.1:2800-9854 GCA_964425895.1 uncultured Solibacteraceae bacterium
TCCACCAGCTCCTGGTTCAAGCCGATGGCCTCGAAAATCTGCGCGCCGCGGTAGCTTTGAAGCGTCGAGATACCCATCTTGGAAAACACCTTGAGCATCCCCTTGTTGACGGCCTTCTTGTAGTTGGTAAGAGCCTGCTCGAACGACACCCCCTCCAGTTCGCCGCGTTGCGTCATCAGCTCCAGCGTCTCAACCGCCAGGTACGGATTCACCGCACTGGCGCCATACCCAATCAACAGGCAGAAATGCTGCACTTCGCGCGGCTCACCGCTCTCGACGATGAGCGCCACCTGTGTCCGGGTGCCCTCGCGGATCAGGTGATGGTGCACTGCCGACAGGGCGAGCAGACTGGGGATCGGCGCGTAATTCTCGTCCACCGCCCGGTCGGAGAGAATGAGCAGCGTGTACCCGCTCTTGATCGCCCACGAGGCGCGGCGGCACAGCGCATCCAACGCCCGTTTCAATTCGGTCTCGCCGCCGTCAGCGCGGAAAACCATCATCAAGGTCGTGGCCAGAAAGTCGCCGTAACTCACCCGCCGCAGCTTCTCCAGGTCATAGTTCGTGAGAATCGGGTGAGGCAGCTTCAACGTGTGACAGTGCTGCGGCGTCTCGGCGAGGATGTTGCGCTCGGTCCCGATATAGCTGCACAGGCTCATCACGGTGTCTTCCCGGATCGAGTCGATCGCCGGGTTGGTAACCTGGGCGAAGAGCTGCTTGAAGTAGTGGAACAACGGCTGCGGCCGGTCCGACAGACACGCCAGCGGCGCGTCATTGCCCATCGACCCCACCGGGTCCTCCCCACCCACCGCCATCGGACCAATGATGCTGCGGACATCTTCGTCCGTGTATCCGAACGCCCGCTGGCGCCGCGGAACCGATTCGACATCCGAGGGATGCCACCGCGAGGGCGCCGGCAGATCGTGCAAATTAACCTGGTTTTCCTTCAGCCACTGCCCGTAGGGTTTACGCGAAGCGAGCTTCTGTTTGATCTCCTCGTCGGGCACGATGCGGCCTTCGCTCAGGTCAGCCAGCAGCATCTTTCCGGGCTGGAGACGCCCCTTGAACTTCACGTTCTCCGGGCGCACCGGCAGCACACCCGCCTCGGAGGCCATGATGAGCAGATCGTCATGGGTGACAACGTAGCGGGCCGGCCGAAGTCCGTTCCGGTCCAGCGTCGCCCCGATTACCGTTCCATCGGTGAACGCGACCGCCGCCGGGCCGTCCCAAGGCTCCATGAGCGAGGCGTGGTACTCGTAAAACGCCTTCTTCTCCTCGCTCATCGTCTTGTCGTGGTCCCAGGCCTCCGGAATCAGCATGGCCATGACGTGGGGCAAGCTTCGCCCGCTCAGGTGCAGCAATTGCACCGCGTTGTCCAGCGCCGCCGAGTCGCTGCCTCCCGGCGCCACCACCGGAAACAGCTTCTTTATATTTCCACCGAAGAACTCGCTCTCGAGCACCGCCTCCCGGGCGTTCATCCAATTCGCGTTTCCCCGCAGCGTGTTGATTTCGCCGTTGTGGCAGATGTAGCGGTACGGGTGCGCCAGCGGCCAAGTCGGAAAAGTGTTCGTCGAGAAGCGTTGATGCACCAGCGCGACCGCGCTCACCACCTCGGGATTCGCCAGGTCCTGGTAGAAAGCCTCGATCTGGGGCGCCAGCAGCAGCCCCTTGTAAACCACCGTCTTGGTTGACAACGAGGAGATGTAGAACGCGTCCCGGTCCCGGATATCCGATTCGCGGATCTCATTGCCCGCCCGCTTCATCACCACATATAGCTTCCGCTCGAGTTCCTCCTGGCTCATCTCTCCCGGACCGCGGAGGAAGATCTGCTCGATATAAGGCTGCGATGACCGGGCCAGCCACCCGATGGCATCCGGATCCACCGGAGGCTCCCGCCAGCCCAGAACCTCCAGCCCTTCATCCTGGATAATCCGCTCCAGGTGTCCCTCACACGCCAGGCGAGAGTCCTTCCGCGTCGGCAGAAACAGCATCCCGGCGCCATAGCGGCCAGGCGGCGGCAGCGTGAACCCCAGCTTGGAACATTCCCCGGCCAGGTAGTCATGCGGGATCTGGATCAACACCCCCGCGCCGTCACCCGTGTCGGGATCGCAGCCACAAGCACCCCGGTGCGTCAGGTTGATCAGCACTTGGATGCCTTTCCGGATGATGTCGTGCGACTTCTCGCCCCGGATGTTCGCCACGAACCCAATGCCGCAGTTGTCCCTCTCCAAGACAGGGTTGTAGAGGCCTTGCGCGACAGGTAATCCGTTCGATCCGAATCTCATCATGACCACTCCTGGGAAGCTCCGGCAGGTTGTCGTGTCGTTTCCGGAGGCAGGATCCATGCCCTGGGCTCGAACACGGAGCCCAGCGTCTGGCACCCCCCTCCCCGACACGCGGCAGAGGTTGGCGCCGTACAGGGAGTATAGCACGGACGACAGCATTAGGTCCAGAAAAAAAGTTCTGTATATAACATAAGCTTTACTTATGATATAATGTGTCGGAATGGATTTGAGTCACCTTATACTTTTCAGAGACATAGCAAGGTATCGGAGCATCACTCGGGGCGCTTCCAGAAATTCAATCAGTCAATCCGCAGCCAGCCAACAGATCCAGGAGCTCGAGAAAGAGCTGGAAATGACGCTGCTCGACCGGACCACTCGCCCGCTCAAGTTGACCCCGGCTGGAAGGATCTACTTGGAGTTCTGCCGCGATGTACTCCGCCGCAAGGAGGAGTTCGACGCCGCCGTCGATCGCCTGAAACGCGATGTGGAAGGGCAGGTTCGAGTCGCTGCCATTTACTCCATCGGGTTGGCGGAGATGAGCGGGTGGGACGAAGAGTTCCACCGCCGGTATCCGGGCGCCGAACTAACGGTCGAATACCTGCGTCCCGATCGGGTCTACGCCGCGGTTCGGGGAGATACCGCGGACCTCGGCTTGGTCAGCTACCCGGAGCCGTCCCGCGATCTCACCGTCCTGGACTGGAGAGAAGAGGTGATGCTCGTCGCCGTCCCGCCCGAGCACCCGCTGGCCGTCAACACCTTCCTCGATCCGCGCCAGCTCGACGGGCAGGATTTCATTGGCTTCGATGAAGATCTGCCGATCGGACAGGAGATTCTGCGGTTTTTCCGGGGGCACGGTATCGAGGTCAACATCCTGATGCGCTTCGACAATGTCCTCATGATCAAGGAAGCCGTCGCCCTCGGCTCCGGCATCAGCATTCTGCCAGAACCGGCTCTGCGGAAAGATCTGGCCGCCGAGCGTCTCATAGGAATCCCGCTCGAATCCCCAGGTTTGTATCGCCCCATCGGCGTCATCCACCGGCGCGGCAAGGCTCTGAACCGAGCCACCCAGGCTTTTCTCCAGATGCTCCGGCGCTCGCCGGAAGGGGTCGCCTCGAAATTACCGGCGCCGGGCAACGGCATTTAGCCGAGCGGGAAACCAGAAAGGAAAAGAGCTGGTGCGGCAGCCACGGCTACCGCACCAAGCTCTCAAGAAGATGAGGGCCACGGAGGAGAGGGACCCTCATTCGTAGCCTGGCTGTACTGCAATTCAGGCTCCGAGCTTGCGGCTGCGAGAGAGAGAGCAAAATGACACCAGGAAATCCCTAGCAGATTAAGCGGCACAGGTACTGTGTCGAGGATGCGAGCGGCATGTAAATCTTCCCTGCCTGGGATCGGTAATTTCTTCCGCCTCGACACCCGCGAACCTTGCAGATCACCGGACCTCATATCTGTCGGCCTTGATACTTGCAATCCCAATGCCAATTCGAGAGGCCGGGCGAGCTCCGCAGCGGTGATTCCGCGGCCGGCGAACCGCACCGGCAATCCAAACCAGGCGTGACTTTCGATGGGGGCTAAGGCGCCGGGGCTGCCGCCCGGAGCCTCGTTACAGAAGCCGGAAGTTGACTTCGATGGTGGCCGCAACCCGCACGGGCTTGCCGTTCAGATAGCCAGGCCGGAACCGCCACTGCTGAACCGCTTCGATCGCCTTCTCGTCCAACCCCAGACCCAGAGCCCGTACGACTTTGAGATCCTTGGGCATGCCCTTCTCGTCGACCACCACGTAGAGCACGACCGTACCTTGATATTTGGCCTTCCGGGCCTCTTCCGAGTACTCCGGCTCCACTTTGTAGATGAGCGTCGGCGCGCTGACCCCGCCACCGATACGGTAGACGCCGCCGCCCACTCCGCCGCCCTCGCCAGGGCCATAACCAGCTCCCTTGCCAGGGCCGACCCCGCCGCCCGAGCCGGTGCCGATGCCGCCACCGGAGCCGGGGCCGCTCGAGGGGGGGCCAACGGCCGCCAGGGGATCGCCCCAGGCCATGATGTCCACTTTCGGGAGCGCCACGTCCGGGGGGACAATGATCGTCGGCTGCATCACCAGCTTCGGCGATGGGTTCAATATCTCGGCCGATGGTGGAACAAACTGCCGCGTCGACTGGGGCGGCAACTGCCCCTTGCTCGGAGGCAGAGGATTCCGGTTTCCGCCGCCGCCTCCGCCGCCCATCTGCTGCGCCTTCGGCTTGGCCTGCGGAACGTAAGGCAGGATGTCGATATCGGGCGCGATGAGCGTCACCGTGTCCTTAGTCTGCTGCTCGTCGAGCGCGCTCGCGCCGGCAAAAAGGAGCAGCAGCACTCCACCGACGTGCGCCGCCGTCGAGAAAGCCGCCGCATACCGCCCCTTGCCGCCGGAGAATCCCCAGATATCCTTCACCTGGACAGGCTTCGATGTAACCTGCAACGGCGGCTGTTTGGGCGGGAAGAAATAGTCGCGGATGTTGTAGAAGAAGGCCAGGTACCCCGGAACCTCCTCCCCCATGTTCGCGAGACGCTGCAAGTGGTCGCTGTCCACCGCCACGCCGGGCAGGAACCGCGCCGGCAGTTGGCCCGCGCCGGAGTCCTCGTTGAACGCACCCGAATAGACCAGCACACCCGCCCGAATGTCCTTGGGCGGAATCGGCTTTGACGTGACCAACAGCGGGGGCTTGGGCGCGGGGAAAAAGTATTCCTTCACATCCGCGAAGAACGTGATGATCCAGGGCTTCTGCTCTTCAAACGCGAGGAGCCGTTCGAGGTGGCGATCTTGCGCGCTCAGGTTCGGGTCTTGCGTTTCGTGAAGACTATGGATCTGCTTCTCTGACATGGTGGCTTCCAGCCCAACCGAAAACTGGAGTGGCGCGTCGCTCCCCTAATAGGACGCCGATGCTACTACCTCGGTTGCATCATTCGGTACAGGTCCTCGTCCTAGTCTACCAAGTTTCATAGTGGTTTCAAACGGCGAAAGTTAGGACTCCCGGATCTGGGATTGTGCAAGCGGCGGGGCTGAATCAGGGCTCCGCCGGCGGCCCCTGCGGAGCTGGCGGCGTTACCCCGGCGGGAAAGTCTTCCGGGCTGAAGTTGATCTGGCTGTCCACCGTGAAAACCAGGAAGTTGTCGTACCGCGCCACGATTTCGACCAGGAGTTCGGCATCGACCGTTTGGCGGTATTCGACGGTGGAAGGCAGCAGCATGCCGAACGGGCTCCATCGATAGTCGACCCGGCCTTCGTAGGCCATCGTTCGAGCCCCTTCGGAGGCGTGCGCAGTGACGGTGATCCGCAGCGGCAAGTGGTCCGGATCGCGTAGCCAGACCTCGCCGCGCAAGGGCACGCGAGACGCATCCCGCCCCCGAAAGATCGTCAGCGACGCCGGTCCCGCCCGCTGCTGATAGGCGATGACGTTTACGGCCTCCTCCCCGATCCGGTCACGGCGCGCCCAAAGGAACGAATAGCCTTCGAGCGCGGACCGGCGGAACAGAAGGATCATCTGCCCGAAGTCGGTGGCCGCGCCGCGCAGTCCGAGCCTCTCGAAACTCCGCAGAAGGCCGCGTTTGGCCCGATCATCGCCGTTCTTCAGCTTGAGGACGAATTCCGAGCGCGCCTTGCTCGCCTCGCTGATCGTGCGTCCGTCGACGCGCAAGACGGCCCGGAACTCAATCAAGGCCTCAGAATCGGCGGCCAGCGTCGAGAATCCGTACTCGGAAACGATCCCACGGTCCCGGTACTTGGCCTCCGGCGGCTTCCTCGCGGCTTCTCCGGCGCGAATCCGGAAGGGACCGGGGTTGATGCGCGCCTTCTGCCAGAGCGTTTCCCGGCCGACCGCTCTTGGAGCGAGCGCACGAAACGCCTCCGCCTCCTCCGAGAGACGCACGAGCATCGCTGCGAGAGCGGCATCCGTTCCTGCGGCGCCGGCCGGCGCCGCGAGCGCCACGAACATCGCGATCGCACGCCACGGCTGCACGAAACCAGTTTAGGCCCGCCGGCGAAGCCTCCGTGCGGGTGCGATTTTGCTACACTAAGCGAGGAACCCGCCTGCGTCCGGATGCGTCCAGTGACATTGGTATACTCTAAGGTTTGCCTGTAAGTTGTTTTACAACATGAGGCTTCTCGCAATCTTTCTTCTGTTCGCCGGCACACTTGCGGCTCAAGTCGGCTTCCTCACCGGACAGGGCGCCCGCCTGGTGATCGGGCAGAAAACGTTTACAGAGCAAGAACCGGGCGCTTCGGATGTCCTTCTCGGCGCGGTGGGTGGTGTCGCGTACGCGAACGACATGTTGCTGGTGGCGGACTCCAACCGGCTCTCGGCCGAGCCGCTGAACCACCGCGTGCTGATCTATCGGAACATCGCGCAGGAGCTGCCGGGGCCGATCGACGAGGTCCCCCAGACAAGCCGATGCCCGGTCTGCACCGGCCGGGCGGATGTCGTTCTTGGCCAGCCCGACTTCTCGAAGAACGAAGTGGCGATCCCCCCCTCCGCCAGCAGTCTGCGGCTGCCTCTCGGTGTGGCCACGGATGGCGTCCGCATGGCTGTCGCCGACGCGGACAACAACCGCGTGCTCATCTGGAATGCGATTCCCGACGTGAGCGGCCAGCCGGCAGACCTGGTGTTGGGCCAGAAGGATTTCGCCACCGCGGTGTCCAACGGATTCAACCCCACTCAGACAAGCCTCCGCGGTCCGCAGGGCGTCTGGTGGCTGAACGGCGACCTTTGGGTGGCCGACACGGGCAACAACCGGAT
>CAYRPT010000091.1:0-9853 GCA_964425895.1 uncultured Solibacteraceae bacterium
ATCTGGGGAGCGCCCTCCAAGAGCAAGGGACTCGGACGGGCGGGGAGGAGGGGCGGGAGTTGCTGGCCCAGGCGGTGGCGGCCTATCGGGCTGCGCTGGAGGTGAGGACGCGCGCGGAACTGCCGCAGGACTGGGCGATGACCCAGAACAATCTGGGGAGCGCCCTCCAAGAGCAAGGGACTCGGACGGGCGGGGAGGAGGGGCGCCGACTCTTGAGGGAAAGTGTTGAAGCCCTTCAAAGAGCGCTTGAGGTTCGGAGCTCCGATGCCTTGCCGCGTCAATGGGCCCAAACTCACAACAACCTGGCCAAGACGTACATGGCCTTGGGGAAATGGCCCGAGGCGGCGCAAAGCTACCAATATGTACTTCGGGTGCACCCTGACTATGCCGAGGCCTATGTGGCGCTCGGCGCTCTTTACTACGGACAACTCTTTGACTTTGGCGCTGCGTTCGCGTTGCACCAAGGTTGGCTGGAAAGGCGTCCCGAGGACATTTCCGCCCAAGCTAATTTCGCCGAAGTCTGCTTCACGACCAGCCGTTTTGCGGAGGCCGAAGAACGACTGGCGGCGCTCCTGGCCAACCCAGAGCTCGACCCGGCTTGGCGAACTACCTTGGGCGCGCTCGAGATAGCGTCCTTGCTGGCGCAACAGAAGAGAGAGCCGGTACCCGAGAAGCTACGGGCTTTACAGGCAGGGATCTCGGCTCAACCGGAAGACTTCAAGCTGGAACGGAGTTTCGCCGGCGCCAAACACTTCGTTCGCACGGCCGAGCAACTCGCCCCGGTACGGGACTGGCTGCTGTCGCTGTTCACCGCGCTCGAAGGCGCGGATCGAGCCGAGATGCTGACGGCCCTGCGAGCGTCCGAGGCGAGTTTCCCGGCAGCCAAAGCGCCGGCGCAGTGAAAACCTCCGCGGTAATAGTTCAGTCACAGAGAAACCAGGAGAGCGCGCGCGTAGGCATTGAGTAGGCGGCTGGTTTCTTCAAGCATGTCCGTCAACGAGTCCGTTTGCCCATAGCCCAAATCATGGGCAAGGATCAAATAATACCGGCACTCCTCCAGCGAACCTTCCGCGATGTTCAAAAATCGGGCTTTGTCGGCTTGGCTGCGTTTTTTGGTATGGTGTGATTCCGCCGGTATGAGTACCGGCGTTGCGGCTTGGCGGCCCGCTCCACGCGGGGCGCGACTGCCCGCGGGTGGCCGCCCTACAATGGAAGAAATGCTTCGGACCGCCGCTCTCTGCGCCGCGTGCTCTCTGCTTGCCGTTTCCCTGCCAGCCCAGGACGCCGGGCGGCCGGGCAAATGGCCGCTGCGCTCGATCGCGATCGAGGGCAATTCGCTCTACTCCGACGAGAAGCTCATCGCCGCCACCGGCCTCCGGCTCGGCGAGCCCTGCGACCAGCCCGCGTTTGAGGCGGCCCGCGACCGGCTGCTCGCCACCGGGGTGCTCGAATCGGTCGCGTTCCGCTTCGGCCCGGCCAGGACCGGAGTCGGCTACTTCGTGACTTTTGAAGTCGCCGAGATCGAGCAGGTCTACCCCGTGCGGTTTGAGAACATGCCCGTGCCGGACGAAGAGATCCGCGCGTGGCTCGCGGAGAAGGAACCCCTGTTCGGCGAACGGGTACCGGGAACCGAGCGACTCGTCGAACACTACTCCCGGCTGATTGAGGAGTACCTCATGTCGCGCGGCCGCCAGGAGGAGATACGCGGCGAACTCACCGCCGACCGTCCGGAAGAACTGTACCTGATGTTCCACCCCAAGAGCGCCATGCCGGCCATCGCCGAGGTGAGGTTCACGGGCAACACGATCGTCACCACGGAACGCCTTCAGGAGGCAATCCACGGCGTGGCCATCGGCTCGCGGTTCACCGCGGGCCGCATGCGGCTGCTGCTGGCCAGCACGGTGGTCCCGGTTTACGAGCTGCGCGGGCGCGTCGGCGTGAGTTTCCCCAAGATCGAAGCCGGACCGGCCGGCGGCGACGTCAACGGTGTGGTGGTGACGGTGACGATCGATGAGGGCGAAAGCTTCAGCTTTGGCCGGATCGAGGTTCGCGGTACCGCCTCATTCGACCAGGCGCTATACGAAGTCGCCCGGCTCAAATCCGGCGAGACGGCCAACATGACCGAGGTGATCGACGCCCTGGAGCGGATCCGAGCCGCCATGCGCACGAAGGGATATATGAAGGCGCAAGCCCGCGCGGACCGGACGGTAAACAAGGAAGCCAAGACCGTCGACATCCTGATCACCGTCGATTCCGGACCACAATACACCTTCGGGCGTCTCCTCATTCAGGGACTCGATCTTCATGGCGAACACGAGATCCGGCGCATCTGGGGTTTGCCCCCGGGCGACCCGTTCGACGGCGCCTATCCGGACTTCTTTCTCCAACAAATCCGCGAACAGGGCGTATTCGACAAGCTCGTCAAAACCGAGGCGAAGATCGAGCCGCGCGACGAGACGACCACGGTTGACGTCACGCTCGTGTTCAACCCCGAGCCCCAGAAACCCCGGTTCGGCGCCCCGTAAGGGCCTCGCGCGCCTCGCGCGAGAAACGGCCCATAAAACCATATCCGGCGGCGACAATCTGGTGTAGAATCGAGGCGGGCCGGGAGACCAAGGCGTCGAATTCCTGGCCGGTGAGTTCGGCCCGGCGGATCTCCCTGGAGCCAGCAAGGAGGGTCGGCATGGTCGCGGAAAGACTGGAAAAGCATGAGCTATTCGGGCTGCTGAACCCGACGGAGGTCGGACGGCTCAGCAACGCGTCAAGCGTGGTGGCGCTCAAAGACGGTGACCGGGTCTATTCGGAGGGCCATCCGGCAAGTCATATCTTCGTCCTGCTGAAAGGCAGAGTGGAGCTCCGAAGAGCGGCGGCGCGGGGAACCGCCTTCGTAGTGGACGATTTGCTGCCGGGGAGCATTTTCGGCGTCTCCTCGCTGATCGGCACCGAACGATACCTTCTGAATGCCGAATGCACCGAGGATTCCGAGGCGCTCAAGATCGAGGCCAAGGTGTTGCGGCGGCTCCTCGACGAGAACCCGCGCGTGGGCTACGCCGTGCAACGGCGGATCTCCGAGATCCTTTTCAAGCGCTACGTGGCCGCCATGGAGGGGTTCCAGGCCTCGGCCCAGATTGCGGCCGCTGCGAAGAACTAGCGGATACGCTGATCGCCGGTGTGTCGTCCGGCGCCTCGATGGTGGAGCTTGACGTTGCTCCCGCTTCGCTCCCGCCGGGACTTCACATCGAAGGGATAGCTGTATGTGCGTAGTCGCCATCTCACGTGGCTCGTTTCTCGGGGGTAAGTGGCTGGCGGAGCAGGTCGCCCGTGAACTGGATTTTCGGTGCATCGACCGTGAGATGCTCATCGAGAGGGTCGCCGCGGCCGGCGTCAGCCACGATGCGCTGCGCGAGGCGCTGACTCGGCCTCCTTCGCTGTTCGACCGTTGGATCACGCATCGGAAACACCTCTACCTGGCCCTGCTTCAGGCCGCGCTCGCCGAAGAGGTGCGTGACGGCAGGGTGGTTTACCACGGCTATGCCGGACACCTGCTCCTGGAGGGCGCCGGTCCGGTGTTCCGCGTCCGCGTGGTTGCCAGCACGGAGTTCCGCCTCAACATCGCCCAGCGTGAACTGGAGCTGGATCGGGAGAGCGCCCTGGCCTACCTGCACAAGGTCGACCACGAGCGGGCCCGTTGGACGCGAGCCCTGTACGGTGTGAACTGGGACGATCCGTCGCACTACGACATGGTTCTGAATCTCGGCCACCTCTTCCGCATTGAGGACGCGACCGAGATCCTTGTGTCCGCGGTGCGTGCTCAGAAGTGCCTGGAGTTCACCGCGGCGAGCCGGGCGGCAATGTACGACTTCGCCCTGGCCGCGCGGGTGAACGCGGCACTGATGAGCAACCCGCCCACCGCACCTCTCCACTTCACGGTGCGGTCGCTCAACAGCGTCGTTTCGATTGAGAGCACGCTGGAGACCGACGAACAGATCCAGGAAGTCGAACGCGTGGTGCGGAGCGTGCCGGGCGTCAAGGATGTCCTGCTGCGTTATTGACCGCTGCCGCGCCGGTGGTCCTCTACTGGCGAACAACCACGAGGGCGGTCCGGGATTCATTGTCCGCGCCGTCATAGGCACGGAGGGTGACGACGTTCGATCCGAGGATCAACGGTATCGGCCCCGCCTCCCAGAAGCCCGTTCCCTTAGCCACGCCGCCGAACCCGGCATTGGTGGACCACTCGACCCGCGACACTCCGGCGGAGTCGACCGCGGTGCCACGGACGATGATCGAGGTGTGGCGCGTGAGCATCGTAGTCGAGGCCGGGTAGAGGACGCGGATCGAGGGCGGCGTCCGGTCTGAGGGAGTGGGGGAAGGCGGAGGCGCCGGTTCAGGACTCGGGGGCGGCTCGGGGAGCGGCGCCGGCTCCTCTTGCACGCGCTCCACGGTCACCTGCCGCGACAACTGGGCGCCCCGGCTGTCGGTGAGTGTGATGGTCAACACGTTCGGCCCGTAGCGCAGCAGGACCGGTGGCGTCATCCATTCGCCCGAAACCGGCAACGATCCGTAGATGCCCAGGGCGGTGGACCAGGAGATGCGCACGGGCGGAACTCCGCCCGCGGCGCGGCCCGACAGGCTAAGCCATGGTTCGGAGACGCGCGCGCCGGGGACGGGCGACGTGACCTCCAGTTCCAGGGGCTCCACCGGCGCCTCCGGCCCCTTGGACGCATAGAGCTGCTGGATGGACGCGATGTCCCCCGGCGACAATTCGCTCGCGGTCTGATAGTAGGGGTACATTACGTCCTTCGGGCTGTCGGAGTGCGCCAGACCCAGGGCGTGGCCCAACTCGTGGAGAGCGACGCTGAACACGTCCACTCGCACGCCGATGTCCCAGGCTTCGTCATCATCGAAATGGACGTCGCCGGCGATGGGCTCGGGATTCGGCGGCGCCGGGTAGAACGTGTGCGCCAGCACGCGGCCGGGCCCGTCGAAGGGGTAGAAACATCCGTGGTTCCCTTTGGCGAACCGGTAGTTGATGTTTTGCCGGAAGTGTGGCGAACCGCCGGCGACAAAGTCGACGCGCACGTGCTTGGCCCACTCGGCCATGGCCCGGTCGATCTCGGCGCGGACCAACTCCTCGGGCAGACGGGCCGACAGCTTCTCATAGGAGTATGAGAGCGTAGCCGGCCCGAGACCATAGCCGTCCCATCCGGGGCCCACCGACGCCACGTACTGCGCTACCGGCCCGCCACCCGCCAGCGCCCCCGCGCAGGCGTGCGCCGGTTCGCCGCGCTCCAACGCCCGGGAAGCCGGGAACACGTAGGCCACCTCGTCCCAGGCAGTCAATCCCCGCAGGGCGCCAACATCACCGGACACCAGGAGGTGTCCGGGCCTGAGGTCAGGATGGTCGTGGATCCGAAGTCCCGCCTGCAATACGATGCCGCGAGCTTCCGAGGCACTGACGTCGGGGTGGAACTCCACTACGCGGCGCTGTTCGCTGTCCCCGGCAAACTCCGCCTCCCGGCTCCACTTGCGCGCCGGCGGCAGCGGAAATGCGCGCACCAGCCCGCGCAGCCGGACCGGCGAGGCGTCCTCGAGCGAGACCATCACCGCACGATCCGGGATGTAACTCAGCGGACGCATCCCCTTGGCCTGGATCTCGCTCCAGACCTGCGCGTCCGGAACGGCGGCGAACTCGAGCACGAGGCGCCGGCGTTCCGGCGACCAGCGGCGCTCCGCCCGCGACGTGGCGCCGTCGCGGGATCCGCCGCCTTTCCAGCGGAGTTCCTGCGCGGTGGCGCCGGCCGCAAGCAGAGCTATCAAGGCTGGGACGAGAGGGCTCACACTCACCTCATCGCGCCGGGTGAGAGTCTCTTGATGGAAAAAGCACTGAAGCAGTAAAGGCAATGAGACGGATTCGCGTGGGTCCCGCGCTGTTCGCCGCCTGTCTGGCGGCCGGCCCAACCGCGGGCGCAACACTCGAGTACAGCATCGAGACCGTAGCGGGCAGCTACGATGCCGGCGACGGCGGTCCCGCACTTTCCGCGAGCCTCGGGGCCGTGGAAGGGCTGGCCGCCGACGCCCAGGGCTACCTTTACATCAGCGACACTCTCGACCACCGTGTCCGGCGTGTCGATAGGGTGACGGGTGAGATCACCACCATCGCCGGTATCGGCCGCTCCGGGCCGGCTACCTCCGGCGGACCGGCCGCCGCCGCGACGCTCAACCGTCCCTACGGGCTGGCGGTCGACCGGCGCGGCGTCCTCTACGTCGCCGATTACGGAAACGCCTGCGTCCGCCGTGTCGGAACCGACGGAGTCATCACGACGGTGGCTGGCGGGGGAGGCGCCACGCCCGCGCTGCGGGCGCCGCTGCGAGGCCCGCGCAATGTCGCTGTCGACCGCGACGGCAACCTGTACATCGCCGACTTCGATGGACAGCGCGTGTACCGCTGTACGCCCTCGGGCGAGATCGCCGTGGTGGCCGGCACCGGGGCCGCGGGGTGGAACGGCGACGGACCGGCGCTCGCGTCGCATCTCAACGGCCCCGCCGGCATCGCGGTGGGGCCCGACGGCAGCCTCTATCTCGCCGACAGCGGCAACCGCCGCGTCGTCCGCATTCACGGCGGCTCGCTCACGACCGTTCTTGGCGCCAATGCCGGAACCGGCGATCTGTACCTGCCGACCGGCGTGGCGGTGGACGAATTCGGCATCGTCCACGTCGCCGACAGCGAGGCCGGGCAAGTCTACCGCTTCATCCCGGGCGTGGCGCCGGTGGGGCTGTTGCGCGAGCCGGGCGCGCCCGGCTCGGTCCGCGACGTGACTCCCGGCGCATGGCCGTACGCCGGCGGGGGCCGTGGCGTCTTTCGGATTGACCTTTCCGGAAACCGCGTGCCGGTGGCCGGCAGCGGTGAGTTCGGCCGGTACGGAGACCGTGTGGCCGCATCCAGCGCCTGGCTGGACGGACCGGCCGGCGTCGCCATCGACCCGCTTGGCCGCCTCCTGATCGTCGAAGAGGGAAGGCGCCGCCTGCGCAGGGTGGAGAGCGACGGCCGGATCTTCACCGTCGTTCAAGGTGGGGAAGGGACGGGCGGCGGCGACACCCCCGCGGCGCTCAAAGACCCCGTGGCCGTCGTTACCGCCGCGGACGGGGCGGCGTGGGTCGCCGATTCTCAGGGCCACCGCGTGTTTCGCCTCGACCCCGACGGCGTTCTCCGGGTCGAGGCCGGCGACGGCAGGGAAGGCGCTTTGGGCGACGGCGGACCCGCCGCCCACGCGCGCCTCCGCTATCCGCGGGGCCTTGCCGTCGACGAGGCCGGCGACCTCTTCGTCGCCGACAGCGGCAACCACCGCATCCGCAGAATCCGGCCCGGCGGCCGCATCGACACGGTCGCGGGCATAGGCATCGCCGGTTATCGCGGCGACGGGGGCTCCGCCGTCGAGGCGCGGCTCAACAGTCCCGGCGGGGTGGCGGCCGGTCCGGGAGGCTCCCTGTACATTGCCGACACGGGGAACCACGTGGTGCGGATGGTGACGAACGACGGTGTCATGACGACCGTCGCCGGTGTGGGTCTGCCCGGATTCGACGGTGACGGCGGACCCGCGACGGCGGCCCGGCTGCATTTCCCCGGGGCGCTGATGGTCGCTCCGGACGGAGCGTTGTGGATCGCCGATACCGGGAATCACCGGGTTCGCCGCGTCTCGGCGGACGGCGTCATCGAGACCGTGGCCGGCGTGGGGACGGATGGCTTCTCCGGCGACGGCGGCCCGGCCCGCGGCGCGCAACTCGCATCGCCCTCCGCGCTGGCGATCGACCGCGACGGCAGGATCTATGTCGCGGACCCCGGCAACCAGCGCGTGCGACGCTTGACCGCCGTGTTTTCCCCGCCGATCGTCGATCCTCCTCCGGCGCCCGTGGCGGACTGCCAGGTTGTGCACGGCGCCACCTTCCGGCCAGGACCGCTGGCGCCAGGTCAAATCGTTACGCTGTTCGGCGAGGGCATCGGGCCGGCGCAGCCCGCGGCGGGGCGTTACACCGCGGGCGCCCTGCCGTCCGAGCTTGGCGGCGCCGAGGTGCGCTTCGATGGAATCCGGGCGCCGCTGTTCTCCGCGCAAGCCGGCCAGATCAACGCGCAGCTTCCCTATGCGCTCGCCGGCCGCGGCCAGGCCTCCGTCGAAGTCTTCACCGGCGGCGTTCTTCGGGCCGCTTGCCAGACCGCGCTCGCCTCGTCGGCCCCGGGACTCTTCACGCTCGCCGGGGGCGCCGGCCAGGTGATCGCCGTTCACGAAGACGGCACGCTCAATGGGCCGGACCGGCCCGCCCGAGGAGGCTCCGCCGTCGTTCTCTTCGCTACCGGTGAAGGTCTCACGAATCCGCCCGCCGTGGAGGGTGCGCCCGCCCAGGCGCCGTACCCCCGTCCGCTGCTGCCCGTTCACGTCCGGGTCGGCGGGCTTCCGGCCGAGGTGCTCTATGCGGGCGCCGCGCCCGGCTACGCCGGCCTGATGCAGATCAACGTGCAACTGCCGGGCGGCTTCGCCCCCACCGGCAACCTTCCGGTCGAACTGTACGTGGGCGCCGCCGTCAGTCAGCGTGGCGTGCAGATTACGGTCCGGTAGCGCGGTAAGCGGCCGGCTACACCATGTACATGCCGCCGTTCAGTTCGATGGTCTGGCCGATCACGTAACGCGCCGCGTCCGAGCACAGGAACACCACCACGTCGGCCATGTCCTCGTTTGTCGCCAGGCGTCCGAGCGGGGTTTGGGCGATCACCTTGTCGAGCATCTCGCGCGTGGAGAACTGCTCGTGGAAGTAGTTGTCCACCGTGCCCGGGCTGATAGCGTTCACGCGGATCCCGTGCGGCGCCAGCTCCTTCGCCACGCCGCGAGTCATCGCCGAGACCGCGGCCTTGGCCGCCGCGTAGACGGTCGCGCCGGGGCCTCCGCCCGTCCGGGCGGCGATCGAACTGACGTTGACGATCACGCCGCTGCGCCGGGCGATCATCGACGGCGCGGCCGCCTGGGTGATCCGCCAGACGCTCTTGACATTCAGGTTCATGATCCGGTCGTAATCCTCCGGCGGGCAATCCGAGAGCGGAACCCGGCGGATCAAGGCCCCGGCATTGTTCACCAGAATGCCGATCCCGGGCGCCTCTTCGCCCAGGGCGGCCAGACACCTCTCGATGCCGCTCTCCTCGCTCAAGTCGGCCTGGATCGCCGCGCCTTCGGCGCCCTGCGCCCGCACCTCGTCAAGCACGCGCCGGGCGCCCTCCTCATACGAGTTGTAATGGATCACGACGCGGGCCGCGCCCGCCCGGGCCAGGGCAATCGCCGTCGCCGCCCCGACTCCGCGGGACGCCCCGGTTACCACCGCCGTCTTTCCCGTCAATCCGGCTACGCTCAGCATCGTTTGTGTTCTCCCATCTATCGCCGGCGCCGGGCGATCCGCAGGGCCATTTCCAGCGCCTGTTCGCAGTTCAGCCGGGGATCCACCTCCGACCGGTAGGCCCGCCGCAGGTCGTTTTCGGTGAGGCCGCGCGCCCCGCCGAGGCATTCGGTGACGTTCTCACCGGTCAATTCGAAGTGCACGCCGCCCAGTTCTCCGCCTTCGGCGCGGTGAATGTCAAAGGCCTGCTCCAATTCGCTCAGAATGTCCTCGAAGCGCCGCGTCTTGTAGCCGTTCCCGGTAACCCGCGTGTTGCCGTGCATGGGATCGCAGCACCACAGGACCGGCTTCCCGGTTCCGCGGACGGCCCGTACGAGGGGCGGCAGGCACCCGGCGATACGCTCCCGGCCGAAACGGTGGATCATCGTCAGCCTTCCCGGCTCGCCGTGGGGATGAAGCACGTCGACGAGCCGGAGGA
>CAYRPT010000092.1:0-9398 GCA_964425895.1 uncultured Solibacteraceae bacterium
CCAGCCGCTGGACGTCGAGCTGGCGCAGATCCAAACGCGCACCCGCGAGTTCTTCGAGCGCCTCTTTCAGGGACAGAGCGCGCCCTGACAGCCGGAGACCGCGCCCGCCTCACTGGGCGACGAGGTCGTAATCGACCACGCTCTCCGCGAGGTTTCCAGCGTCGTCAAACTCCACGGGTATCGGGTCGCTGACGATTTCAAGGGCCGGGTTGCCGTCGATCTTCGGCTTGAGGTTTTCGCTGAGCAGGGCCCAGTCGAGCCGCATCGAATTCTGGATCCAGCAGTAGGTCACGTCCCTGGGTTCGAGCTTTCCCACCGTTGGCGCGATGGTTTCCAGACATTGCCGGTCCGAGGGGAAGTGCAAAGGAATCCGCAATGGAGGCAGGACGGACGCCGCGAGGCAGTTGACCGCGGTCGCCTGCCAGTCGATCTTGGCGAGCAGGCGGTCAGTGACGACATCCGCCATCCCGATGCCGATGCCGTTGCCGTAGGAGAGGGGGCTAAGATCCCGGAGGAAAATGCGTTCGACTCTCGGTGTGTCCGGCCACGGGTTGTACTCGGCCAGGCCGGAGCGGTTGACGACCTTCGTGTCCATGCCGGCGCCGCTGAAGTTCTTGCCGATCTCGTCGAGGATGAGGATGTCGACCGCCGGCACGGGGATGTTGCCTTTCCAGGACTTGGCGAGCGCCATCAACTCGGCTTCCCGCTCCTCCATGCGTTCTACGGGGACAGCCTCGACCTTGGCGGTGTTGTGGTTGGCGTCTTCGAGGATCGCCAGGCCGCCGAGAATCTTGCCAGTGGAGAGAATCTGGCGTCCCACGGATAGGATCATGGGCTCGATCCCGATCTTGAAGGCATGAGTGTGGTAGCGTTGGGCGCCCGCGAACTTTCCAAGGCCGATGGCCATCATTTTGAACAACCCGCTCTCGAGCTTGCCCACAAAGTCCGTGTGCCACTTCACCCGCCCAATCAGTAAAATGCCGCCGCTTTCGTAGGCGAGCTTGTCGACATAGGTGTCGATTTCCTCGCCGGTTCGGCCCGTGGGCACGAC
The DNA here is from genome assembly GCA_964425895.1 of uncultured Solibacteraceae bacterium. Taxonomy (GTDB): domain Bacteria; phylum Acidobacteriota; class Terriglobia; order Bryobacterales; family Bryobacteraceae; genus CAYRPT01. The sequence goes on from CAYRPT010000092.1 coordinate 1,052, forward strand.
CTCAAGCTGGCTTCGCACGGGACAGCCCATGGACTCCGCGGTGATGCCGTAGTGGGCCAGCACCGCCGCCTGCCCCTCCGCCGTGGCCGCGCCGTGACTCCCCATGGCCGGAAACAGAAACGGGCGCCGGCCGGCGTCGCGGAAATAGTCGACGGCGGCCCGTACGATGACGGCGATGTTGGCGATTCCACGGCTCCCCACACCGATGGCCACGCTGTGGCCGGGCGGGACTTTCTCCGCGAAGCGCACCGATTCCAGTTCCCTCCGAACCGCGCCCGGGATGTCAACCAGGCGCCGGTCGGGAAAGTGCTGACGCACACGGAGAAGCCGGGGAAACTCCATGACCCGAATTATATCGGAAGGGGACGAACAGTAACGGCACCCTAAAAGGGATCGCGTCCGCCCATCGCGGACAGCTTACGCTCGCCGAAGGGGGGCCCCAAAAATCCAAGGGCGGCGCCGGAGTTGTGGCTTGCCGTCCCGAAACCAGCCTTCACGCCTTCACGTTGCGCTTTCCGCGCGGCACGTTTTAGGTGCCCTCATCCGGTCGTCCGCTGGCCTCAACCTACTGGCGGCAAGCCGTTCCTTCGCCGCCCTTTCTGCTTGTAAGGCTCTATGGTCACCTCCCCTGCGGGCCCTTGGCTCCACCACAGGCGAACTTGCGGCCCGCCGGACTTCCTGTGAACCACGGGAATCGGACTTCCGATTCCGCCCTTATTTTGCGCCCATTTATCAGGTGTGTCAATAGCAAAAGAAAGCGTCCGGTACCATTGTGGAGAGGACGTGGCGCAACTCGATGATCGGGCGCTACGGCTCGGGTTCGCCGCGGATCGTGACGCGGCGGAACTCTCCGAGATCGAAGAAGCTTCCCAGTCCGACGCGTCCGCGGCGCAGGCTCATATCGATGGCTTCGAGGGACGGGAGCGAACGCCCGTCAACCGCGACGGCCACCCTGCCGGAGCCGCCGTCCCACTCCAGGCGCACGCGATGCCAATCCTCGCTCGTGAATGCCGCCGGGCCGTCCGTCGAACTGATGCGTACACGGTCGCCTCCGTAAACGTGGAAGATCCCGTTGTGGACATCGACTTGAGCGCCCGAATCGACCGAGAGGTGCGCGTAGTTGAAATGATTCTCGTCGCGGTAGGCGTAAACGATGATGACGGACGTGCGGCGGTTCCGCTGGGCCAGCGGCTCCTTTCGCACCTCGGCTTCGATGACCACGCGGCGGTAATCCGGCGTCTCGGCGAGGGCAAACTGCGTCGGCCGGCGGGGCTGTGTCGACGGCCGCGGCACCAGCATTTGCAGGGTCTCGATACCGTCGACGGCGGCTACGTTCCAATCCGCGCCGATCGGCACCTTCCACCGGTGGCCGAAGGCTTCGATCGTGTCGGCGCCGTACACGGTGAGGGCGCTCAGCAGCAACAGGACGACTCGCATGGGCGTTCTTCTCGTTTCCACTCGCAGGAACAACATATCATCCGGTGTGTGGTATTTTCACGATGGCTATGACACCGAGAGACAGGATTGCGCTCGTCACCGGGGCCGGCCGCGGGATCGGACGGGGGCTGGCGCTCCGGTTGGCACAGGATGGAGCGGCCGTCGCCGTGAACTATCCGGAGGACAAGGAGGAGGCCGAGGGGGTCGTGCGGGCGATCGCCGCCGCCGGCGGCCGGGCGCTCGCAGTGCAGGCGGACATCGCTGACGCCGCGCAGCGGAAGGCGATGTTCACCGCGACGCTGGCAGCCTTCGGACGTCTGGACGTGCTCGTGAACAACGCGGCGTTCGACCCGGGCGCGGTCGACTTCTTCAACGTGGACGAGGCGCTCTATGATCGGATCCTGGCGGTAAATCTCAAGGCTGCCTACTTCTGCTGCCAGGAAGCGGCGCGGGTGATGCGGCGGCAAGGCGGGGGGCGCATCATCAACATCAGCTCCGTCCACGGCCGGATGAACTTCCCGAACTACGGACCCTACTCGATCTCCAAAGGCGGCCTCGACGCCCTGACCCGCCAGATGGCCGTGGACCTGGCATCCTCGGGAATCACGGTCAACGCGGTGGCGCCCGGCTTCATCGAGGTGGCGCGCACGATGGGTCACTTCCATCCCTATTCGCGGGACGAGATCGCCGGCCGCATCCCCATCCGGCGGGTGGGTTTCCCGAGCGATGTAGCGGCCCTGGTGAGCTTCCTGGCAAGCGAGGAGGCCGGATTCGTGACCGGCCAGGTGATCGCCTGCGACGGCGGCACGACCACCCGGATGGGCTTCTGACAGGCCGCCGCGGATGATAACGTGGTGAGCGATGCTCCTGAATCAGCTCATCCATCCCAAGATCAGCGAAGTGCTCGCGCGGGCCGGACACACCTCGAAGGTGCTGATCGCCGACGGCAACTATCCTGCCTCCACGACTCTCGGTCCTCGCGCCGAATTGGTCAGTCTGAACCTCTGCCCCGGCGTCGTGACTTGTACCCAGGTCTTGCGGGCGCTGTTGGCCGCAATTCCCGTGGAGCGTGTCAACACCATGCAGCCGGAGTCGAGCGGCCCGTATGCGATGGCGGGCGATCCACCCGTCTGGTCCGACTATCGCCAGGTGTTGGCCGAAGCCGGAGCCGGCGTCGACCTCGAGCCCATTGGACGGTGGGATTTCTACAAAGTGGTCGATACCTCCGAGGTCTGCCTGGTGATCCAGACGGCGGATCAGAACCTGTACGCCAACATCCTGCTGACAATCGGGGTCCGGCGGCCGTAGCCGGGAGAGGTGCGCCGTTGGCGAAGCGCGATCGCGAGGCCGTGGGGTCGGCGTCGGGCCGCGCCGGGCCCCAACCTTCTCGCCATGCGCTCTTCCGGTAAGGAAAACCGGCGGCTCGCGTCGTGTTCTATCGCTGTCGCGGACGCCGGTGAGGGGGATTCGGTCATCTCCCGAGCCGCGGGCCACCCGGCGTGCATCTATAATCCATGTCTCGCATCCCATTTCTTATCGTCCTGCTGGTAAGCACGATGCTCGGAGCCTCCGTTCACGACTACACACTTCCGTCGATCGAGGGGAAGCCCGCGCCACTGGCGCAGTACAAGGGAAAGGTAGCTCTGATCGTCAACGTGGCCAGCCAGTGCGGCTTTACGCCGCAGTACTCCGGCCTCGAAAAGCTTTACGAGAAATACCAGGATCGGGGGTTTGTCGTGCTCGGCTTTCCGGCGAACAACTTCGGCGGTCAGGAGCCCGGCTCCAACGAGGAGATCCGGCAGTTCTGCTCGCGCCGGTACAATGTGACGTTCCCTATGTACGCCAAGATCTCCGTGAAGGGCTCCGATCAGGCGCCGCTGTACCGGTACCTGACCGACCGGCAAGCCCATCCTGAAACGGGTGGCGACGTGAAATGGAACTTCACGAAGTTTCTCGTGGACGGAGACGGGCGGGTCATTGGGCGGTTCGAGCCGTCGGTCGCGCCGGAATCGCCCGAGTTGGTGCAGGCGATCGAGAAGGCGCTCGGCCGGTGACCGTTATCGAGCCTCGCGAAACAAAGCGGCGCATGCCGGTGGCCGCATGGGGGTGCGGAGCAGCTCGCCGGAGCTTCCATCCGGAAACGCGAGCCTCGGTAATCGAGCGGCAACTCATTCGGCTGCCTCGCCTCGCACCATCGCCTCAAGCGCGACGCGCGGGCAGATGTTCTGTTCGATATAGTCAATGAGGGTTCGGGCAACACCCCGAATGCGCTGCTCCGTCTTCGCGTCGAGGCATCTGCCTTCCGCATCAAAGAGCCGGTTGACGCCGGCCACCGACACTGGTCCCGGCAACACGATGGCTCCGACGTGTGAGCAGACGCTGCGAAGATGCTCCAGCGCCTTGATCGCTCCGATGGTTCCCGCGGCGACGCCAAGCAACGCGACGGGCTTTCCTGAGAGGGCGGAGGGAAAGCCCAGGTTGTCGATCATCAGCTTCACGGTACTCGAGTAGCTGCCGTGATACTCCGGTGTTGCGAGTACGATCCCGGCGGCTCCGGACACCGCCTGGCGCAACCGGTCGACGGACGCTTGATCGACTGGACCGCCGGGCGGAGATAATCGCAGCGCCGCCGGATCGACTGCGTCGAACTCGACACTTCGCTGGCGGAACTCGTCGTGGACCAAAGCGAGCGCTTTGCCCGTCATGTTGCCGGGACGAAGGCTGCCCAGAATTGTGGCGGTACTGTACGGTGTGGAGGCCATATCTCTTGGATGCTTCGTTCCGCCGGCGGGAAGCGGCCCCGCTTCCGGACACTCGCCGCCGGTGGTGGAGACGGGGTAAGCCGTCAAGCCAAGTCCTACGGGTTGGAAGACTCCCCGCCGGCGCCCCGAGCGCCCAGATGCTCCACGTAGACGTAGTAAGCTCCGCGTTCGGCGCCGCCGGAACTGTAGAACCAGGTCTCGAGCCGGGCCGGACCCGGCGGAAGATCCACCTCGAAGACCGCCGCCCGGTCTTCCGCGCGCACTGGCTTGGTTTCGTCCCGGTCGCCGATTTTCAGTCGGGCTTGGACGGCGCCGATGGCGGCGCCGGGCGTCGTCTCGCGGTTCGGGGTTTTGTCTTCGTACAGGGCGTTGATCGGCAACCCCAGTTCCACCGGCCACCGCCGCAGCGCGAACTTGTAGCGCCCTCGAACGCGCACGTCGACGGCCCACCACCCGTTGACGGCGGGTGCGGCCCGCACGCCCTTCTGGTTCCAGATCGCCAGCGAAGCGTCGCCGTGCCAGTCCATGCCGGTCAGGCGCACCGGATTCTCCGGTCCGCCGAGAACGATGCGGATGTATTCGTCCGCCCGAACGGCTGCGAGCTGCCACCATTCGTCGTAGTCGCGCCGCAAGCGGGCCACGACGTCGGGGTGCGAAGCGGCGACGTTTCGGTCCTGCGCCGGGTCCGTCTCCATGTCATACAGCTCCAGCTTCGTGGGGTCGCCGTCGGGCGAAGGATTCACGAGGCGCCACTCTTGCGTCATGACCGCGGTCTGACGCCATGGCTGGAGCAGTTCCTCACGCTGGGAGTCGGTCACGACGACACGCTCCGGCCACCCGGCGGCGCTGCCCTCGAGGAGCGGCTTGAGCGAACGGCCGTGAACGGGCGGGCCGTCGGGCTTTCGGAGTTCACAGAGCTCTACCAGCGTGGGCAGGACGTCCACGTGCGCCGCGAGGGCGGAGATGTCTCGCGGCCCCACGAGTCCCCCGGCGGGCCAGCGAATGAAGAACGGCACGCGGTGTCCGCCCTCATAAGGGCTGCCTTTCTTACCTCGCATGCCGCCGCTGAATACGCGCTCTCCCGAGGAGGTTCCGTTGTCGGTCATGAAGATAAGAATCGTGTTGTTGTCGAAACCCTTTTCCGCGAGGAAGCCGCGCAACTTCGCAAGGTTGTCGTCGATGTTGGCGATCATTCCGAAGAAGCCCGGCTCACTGAGACCGGGCACGTTCCGGTATCGGGATTCGTAGTCCTCGGGCGCCCACATCGGGCCGTGTGGCGCGTTGGTGGCGAGATAGCAGAAGAAGGGGCGGCCCGCCTGAGCGGACTCCTCCATGAATCGCCGCGCGTTCTCGAACCAGACGTCGGTGCAGAACCCTTGATACTTCTCCCAGCGCCCGTTGTGCAGGTAGGTGTCGTCCAAGTAGTCGTTACCGAAGTAGTCCGGCGTCTGCCAGACGCCACCGCCGCCGTGGATCAACGTCTCGTGAAACCCACGGTCCCCGGGACGCGAGGGGTAGCTGTCCCCCAGGTGCCATTTGCCGAAAATTCCGGTGCGGTAGCCGGAAGCCCGGAAGGCATCTGCCAAAGTCACCTCCTCGGGGTGAAGAATGCTCCGCCCCATGATGGTGTGCCACACGCCGGTGGCGTTCGAGTACCGGCCGGTCATCAGCGCGGCGCGTGTCGGCGAGCACGTCGGGCTGACGTGAAAATTCGTGAACCGGATCGACTCAGCGTACAAGCGGTCCATCGCCGGCGTGCGGAGGACGGGGTTGCCATGGGCCGAGATGTCTCCGTAACCCTGATCGTCGGTGAGGATCAGCAGCACGTTCGGCGGACTACCCGGCCGGCCCTTCGGGCCGCATGCAGCCAGCGCCAACGATCCGCCCAACATCAGGATCGCGAGAAGCCACCGGGAACGCGCCATGGCTCGACTCTACCAATTCTCCCGCCAGCCCGGGCGTGGCCTGATTTCGGGATCGCGCCGCGTAGGGGTTACAAGTGGAATTCTTTTCCGATGGAGTCGATGGCAACCCGGTGGACGCTTGCTCCGGCGGCGTCGAGAAATCGGCAGATCGGCTCGTCGACCGGCTCGCTGCTGAGTTGGAAGGTCTGGTGGTGGACCGGCGCCAGAAACTCCGCGCCGGCTTCATTGCCCATGCGCCAGGCCTGCTCCGGTGTGCAGTGGTAGTGGATCCAGGGGTTGTAGGCGCCGATGGGCATAATCGCCAGGTCAACCGGCTTGGTCGACTTCACCTGCCGGAACAGGTGCGTGTTGGCGGTGTCGCCTCCGAACAGGATCCGGTAACGGCCGATGTCGATGAGATAGCCGTTGTAACCGCGGTGTGTGTCGGTGCGCATGCGCGCGCCCCAGTGGTTCACCTGGAACGCCCTGAGGCGGGCCGGTCCCACCTGGATCTGTTGATCCCAGCGCAGCTCGCTCACGGACGCGTAGCGTCCCGCCCGCAGCAGATCGGCCGTTTCCCAGGCGGTCACCACTCGAGTCTGGCGGTCTTCGAAAGCGCGGAGCGAAGGAATGTCGAAGTGATCCATGTGAGCGTGGGAGAGCAGGATCATATCGGGGCGGGGAAGTGCCTCGACCCCCACAGCCGGCGCCACCAGCCGTTTGACGCCCAGGGTGACCGGACCAACATTGAGGCCCGCCCGGTCGCTGAAGACCGGGTCGGTTAGAATCGAGAATCCCTCAGCCTTGATGTAACAGGTGGAATGCCCAAGCCAGGCGACGTGCAAACCCGTATCCGGCCAAGTATGGATGATCGGGTTATGCGGCGGGCCGGCGATGGGGCGATCCCACTCGCTCACATACTGGCGCCAGAAACGGGGAGCGGTGCGGTACGCCATGACCCCCGCCGAGGCCAGTCCGGCCACGCCCAAGCCTCCGACGATGGTCCTGCGGGATAGTTTCCGGAAACCCACGGTCAGTTCTTCTCCAGCTCCTCTTCCAATTGTCGGACTTCCGCCACCATGTCACCTGCCTTCTTCACGTGCTCCAACTCCCTTCGGCACGATTCCTTGTTCCCGGCGAGCAGCGACACCTTCGCCAGGAACCAGCACTTGTAACTGTTTCCGTTGGGTGCTTTGTGCGCCGCTTCGGCCTCCTCGAATGCGCCAAGCAGGTTACCCGCCTGAAGCAGCGCGTACGACGCCAGGATGCGCAACGAAGAGTTGTCCGGGTTCTGTTCTCTGACGGCCGCCAGCCGGGACAGCGCGAGCAGGTGATCGCCGCGTTTCAGCAGGCTGATAGCGTCACGGACGACGTTCCGATCGCTGTCGTTGAGCAGGTCGACCGCCGGGTTGAGACGCTCATAGTTGAGCTTAAGGTTGTCTGCCTGGCCCGGCGCCGCCGCAAGGCCAAACGCCAGAACGAAGTAAATCAGTGACTTAGAACGTGTCATCACCCAATCGCCCCCTTGATTGGACGAGCGAAGTCCTCGCTAGGATTCGAACCATTTTCGGCTGTTTGAACGCCGACGGCTCGGCCGTCAACGCCGGCCTTCGGGCGCGCGCGCGGTTTGGTCCGATAGCACCGCCGGCGACCGTTCCTCGAGCTGGTTCTTGACTGGCCGTATACTTGCGCGGTGCTCGTTCGCCCGCCGGCGGATCCTGTCAACAACATCGGGGTGCTGGGCGGCGATGTTCCAGCTTTCGCCCGGGTCCACGCCGAGGTGGAAAAGCAGGGGCGGGTCATGCTGGATCTCGCTGTCCGGCCCGTAGCCGCTGCGCGTGATGAAATGCGCCTTGTAGTCGCCCACGCGAGCCGCGAAGAGCCGCTCCTCACGCCAATAAAACATCTCCCGCCGGGGGCTTGGGCCGGTTCCGAACAGCACCGGCGATATGTCATATCCGTCCAGTATCCGATCGGCCGGCGCGGCTTGGCCGGCAATCCGGGCCAGGGTCGGCAGCAGGTCGAGCGTGCTGCCCATATCGTGAACGACGGCGGGCACGATCTTTCCCGGCCACCAGAAGACGGCCGGCTCGCGCATACCGCCTTCCCAGGTAGAACCCTTCCCGTCGCGCAGCAGGCCGGCGGAGCCGCCGTGATCGTCAAACAAAAGCCAGGGGCCGTTATCCGAGGTGAAGAGCACCAGGGTGTTCGATGCCAGACCCTCCCGGCGGAGCGCGTCGAAGA
>CAYRPT010000092.1:9408-9800 GCA_964425895.1 uncultured Solibacteraceae bacterium
CAAGCCGCGCAGGCTGACTCCGGCAAACTCCTTGGAGCGGAAGAGCGGCACGTGCGGCAGGTTATGAGCGAGATAAAGAAAGAACGGGCGGTTCTTGTTCCGCCGGATGAACTCGACCGCCTCGAGCGCATACCTCTTGGTGAGGTTATCCTGGTCAACCGGGCGCTCGATGATCTCTTCATTGCGCATCAGCGGCACGTGGAAATGTTCCGGCCGCGGGTTGCGGAAAAGCCCCCAGCGTTCCGTCGGGGCGTCCGGCGTCTTGTCCATATCGTTCGAATAGGGGATACCGTAATAGCTGTCGAAGCCCTGCTTTGTCGGTAAGTATTGCGGGCGGTGGCCGAGGTGCCATTTGCCGATCGCGGCCGTGGCGTAGCCGGCGGCCTTGAGCA
>CAYRPT010000093.1:0-9770 GCA_964425895.1 uncultured Solibacteraceae bacterium
CCGTTCCAGCACGGCGAGGTATTCGTAACCGACGACGGCGCCGAAACCGACCTGGACCTCGGACACTATGAGCGATTCACCCACGCCAAGCTGACCCAACGCAACAACCTGACCTCAGGCCGGGTCTACGAGCAGATCATCTTCCGCGAGCGGCGGGGCGACTATCTGGGCAAGACGGTCCAGGTGATCCCGCATGTCACCGACGAGATCAAGGCTTGGGCGCGCCGCTTGGGTGAAGAGGCCGATGTGGTGATCGTCGAGATCGGCGGCACCGTCGGCGACATCGAGTCGCTCCCGTTCATGGAGGCCATCCGGCAACTACGGCACGAGCTGGGCCGGCGGAACTCCATGCTCGCCCACGTAACCCTGGTTCCCTGGATCGCCGCCGCCCAGGAGCTGAAGACGAAGCCCACGCAGCACAGCGTAAAGGAGTTGCGCGCGATCGGTATCCAGCCCGACATGCTCATCTGCCGGGCCGAGCGTGCGCTGCCGGATGACGTAAAGGCCAAGATCGCGCTCTTCACCGATGTCAGCACCGACGCCGTGGTCACCGCGGTGGATGTGAACTCCGTCTACCAGGTTCCCCTCGTCTTCGCCGACCAAGGAGTGGACGATGCGGTTCTCGATCTACTCGGGCTCGCGGCCGTCGCCCAGCCGCGCCGCCTGGAGCGTTGGATCGGGATGGTCGAGCGGTTGCGGAACCCCGTGGGCGAGGTGCACATCGGCATCGTGGGTAAGTACGTGGAGTACGAAGACTCCTACAAGAGCCTCAACGAGGCGCTGCTGCATGGCGGCCTCGCCCACAATCACAAGACCAAGATCACCTGGATTGAGGCCGAGGAGCTCGTCTGGCCGGACTGCGCGCAACGGCTGGCCCCGTACGACGGTATTCTCGTGCCCGGGGGGTTCGGTAAGCGTGGCGTCGAAGGGATGATCCACGCCATCCGCTACGTCCGCGAGTACAAAGTGCCCTATTTCGGCATCTGCCTCGGTATGCAGACGATGGTGATCGAGTTCGCCAGGAACGTCTGCGGCCTAAAGGAGGCCGATTCCACCGAGTTCGACGCGGCGACACCCCACCGCGTCATTTACAAGTTGCGCGAACTCAAGGGCGTCGATGAGCTGGGCGGCACCATGCGTCTCGGGGCGTATCCCTGCTTGCTCACCGAGGGCAGCCTCGCGCATCGTGCCTACGGCGCCCGCGAGATCAGCGAGCGCCACCGCCACCGCTACGAGTTCAACCGCGACTACGAGGATATTCTGACCCGCAGCGGTCTGCGGCTCTCCGGGCAGACTCCGGACGGCACCTATGTGGAGATCTGCGAACTGCCGGACCATCCGTGGTCTCTCGGCTGCCAGTTTCATCCCGAGTTCAAATCGAAGCCCCTCGAGCCGCACCCTCTGTTCCGCGCCTTCATCGGCGCCGCCATCGGCCGCAAGCAGAGGAGAGAGTCCGGCGCGCGCATCGGCCTCGAAGCGACGGCATAGCGATGGAGCGCCTCGTCGAGCTACAGACGCCCCGTGGCGATCTCATCCGCTTCGGCGGCAGCGCGCCGCTGGCGTTGATCGCCGGCCCCTGCGTCATCGAAAGTGAAGCCCACGTGCAGTTTCTGGCCCGCAAGATCCTCTCGATCGCCGGGCCCTTTGTCTTCAAGGCATCCTTCGATAAGGCCAACCGCTCGAGCGGCCGCTCGTGGCGGGGGCCCGGAATCCAGGAAGGGCTGCGCATCCTCAGCGGCGTGCGCCGAGATGCCGGCGTTGCCGTTCTCACCGACATTCATGAAGCCTGGCAGGCCGAACCCGCCGCCGAAGGGGCGGATATCCTTCAGATCCCGGCCTTTCTCTGCCGGCAGACGGACCTGTTAACCGCCGCCGGGCGCACCGGCCGGATCGTCAACATCAAGAAGGGGCAGTTCGTCGCACCCCACGACTTCCACCTCGCGGCCGAGAAGGTCGCCGCCACCGGGAACGACAAGGTGCTGCTGACCGAGCGCGGCTCGTGCTTCGGCTACCACAACCTGGTGGTGGACATGCGCTCGCTGCCGGTTATGCGCGAGGCCGGCTGGCCGGTGGTGTTCGACGCCACCCACAGCGTCCAGCTCCCGGGAGGCGCCGGCTCGACCTCGGGCGGCCAGCCCCAGTTCATCGAGCCGCTGGCGCGCGCCGCGGTCGCCGTCGGCGTGGCGGCTCTGTTCGTCGAGGTCCACGACGATCCGCCGCGCGCTCTCTCCGACGGGGCCAACGCCCTCCCCCTCGATCGCCTGGGAGAGCTGCTCCTCCGCCTCCGCGCCATCGACCGCCTGGTCAAGACCAGCGGGTGGTGAGAACCAGGCGCCCGTGGGAGGGTTGACCAAGCCGCGGGTTCTCCAAGGGAGTCCCCCTCATCGCCGCCGCGTCTTCTCCAGGTTGAAGCGGCCGAGGTAGATCGGATCGGAGGACGCGGGGCGGCGCTCGGCGGGAGCCCGCGGGTAGCCCAGCTCGTCAGTGGGGAATCCCCACACGTCGCCGGTGTCCAAATCGATGGCCACGCGGCCCAGTTGATTCCTCGAGCCGTCCGGCGCGGCGATTTTGGTCACATCCGGGTCAAACTGCAACCGGGGCTCATCACGAACCTGGGCGGTGGCCCGCGGGGGGTCCATGAAGGGCCGCAGGGCGATCGCCGTCAAGAGCAGGGCAATCGCGGTCAACACGGCTTTCAGATAGCGGTCGGACTTCATCGTGCGGTGTCTCCTGGGAGAATTGACGCCGCCGGCGCCTCCCGCGTGGACGTGTCATTCACGCCGGCGGGCGGCTTCGGACCGGCCGATTCCCGCGGACCGCGCAGGCGGGATCGAGGGTAGATCTTCGTCCCGCCGCGCCGCCGCCACCGCGTCCGCTGTCCGCACCAACAAGCTCATCTGGCGAACGTCATGGACGCGAACCAGGTGCGCACCACCGAGAATCGCCGCCGTCACGGCGGCAGCGGTCCCCATGAGCTTGCCCTCGCTGGTGGTTTCCCCCAGAAAGGATTTCCGCGACGGCGCAGCCATAAGCGGGAATCCCAACCTCGCCAGCTCCGGCAGCCTCGCGAGAATCTCGTAGTTCTGCTCGCCACGCTTCCCGAATCCCAGGCCGGGATCGATGACTATGCGTTCCCGCTCCATCCCGGCGAGCCGCGCGCGCTGCACGGCGGCGTCCAGGTCGTGTGTCAGCGCCACCATCACGTCGGGCAGCGGACCCAGCCTGGCCCAGGTCTCGGGCGTGCCCCGCATGTGGTTGAGAATCAGGCCGGCGTCCGCATCCCGCACCGCCTTGGCGAGCGCCGGTTCGAAGGTCAGCCCCGACGGGTCGTTGATGATCTCCGCGCCCAACTCCAATGCCCGGGCGGCCACGCGCGCCTTGTAGGTATCCACGGAGATGGGGACGGCAAGTTTCCCCCGCAAGAGGCGCAACACAGGCACCAGACGCCGCAGCTCCTCCTGCTCGGAGATGCGCTTTGAGCCCGGGCGCGTCGACTCCGCGCCGACGTCGATGATGTTGGCGCCTTCGTCCTCCATCTCGATGGCGCGGGCGAAGGCGCGCTCCGGCTCGAGGTACCGGCCGCCGTCCGAGAACGAGTCGGGAGTTACATTGAGCACACCCACAATCAGCGTGCGTTCTCCGAGCGGGATCTCCCGGGCCTTCAGTTTCCACAAATAGCGTTTGCGCATCATTAACCGTATTCAAACCCGGCAGTCGCATACACGAGCGAGTTGTCAAACCGCAAGGGATTCGACGCCGGCTGCCCGCGGCAGACCATGCGGACAAGCCGGCGCCGGAGCTCAAACCCGTGCTCCCTCGCTAAGCGGACTGCCGCCTGATTCTCCGGCAAGAGATCCCAGAAAACGTTCTCGCCCTGATGCCGGCTAAGGAACCATTGGAGCAGGTTCCGTGCCGCTTCCGGCGTACGAACCACACAGGGGCCGAAACTCGCCGCCGCCCGGCCCGGACGGCCCATGGCGAAACCCGCATCGCCGGCTGAAGCGGCCTCCCCACGCGCCAGGTGGTTCAAAACCCGGCCGCGCGGCGCGCCAAAGGCAGCCAAATCCAAATCCGGATTGGGAAGGTAGCCGTCTACCGCCGGCGCGTACGGCGAAGCCGGCGCCCAGGCCTCCCACCGCTCCACCAGGCCCTCATCCTGGAAGCCGAGGGCGGCGTATAGGGGACGCCCCATGTCGGTGGCGTCCAGCTTGATCCACTCGACGCCGTCCTCCTCCAACCGGCTCAGCACGTGTTCCATAAGGGCACGTGCATAGCCCTTCCTTCGATGAGCCGGGTGCGTGAGCACCATCCCGATCCACGCCAGCCGGGAACCGAAGCAGACCGCCGTGGCGGTGGCCGCCAGCTCGCCCTCCACTTCCAGCGCGAAGCAGCTCCGGGGCTCGATCTCAACCAGGCGCACCCAGTCCCCGGGCGTCTGGTTCCAACCGGCGGCGTCGCTGAGTTCCACCGCCGCGGCCACGTCGGAGCGGCTGAGCAGACGGATCCTATTCATATCGCAAGCAAACGATTGGGTCCAGGCGGGCGGCCCGGTTGGCCGGATAGAAACCGAAGAAGAGGCCGACGGCCAGGGAGATCGTCACCCCCAGCGCCACCCACAAGGGGGAAACCGAGGCTGGTACGTACGGGAGCAGCGTCCGCACCAGGAACGAGAGCCCGACGCCCAGCAAAATCCCGATGATCCCCCCCGTGGCGCTCAGCGTGATCGCCTCCATGAGAAACTGCGCCCGGATGTCCACCTGGCGCGCGCCGATTGCCTTGCGGATCCCAATCTCGCTCGTGCGCTCGGTCACTGAGATCAGCATGATATTCATGACCCCGATGCCGCCCACCAGGAGGCCGATGGAGCTGATCACCGATGTGAGAATCACCAGGGCGCTGGTCAACTGGCTCCACAAGTCCGACAGGAAGTCCGGGGAGAAGATCTCGAAGTCGTTCTCTTCGTTCCAGGCTACCTTCCGCCTCCGGCGCATCGCGTCGATCACCTCGGTCATGCCGGCGTCCTGATCGACGTCGCGTCCGATCATGAACGCGATGAAATACTCCCGCACTTCCGGGTAGTGCTTCTGAAAGGTGGTCAGCGGGATGGCCGCGATCTGATCCACGCCGGGGCCGCCGAACAGCCCGGGGTCCTCCTGGAATACTCCGATCACCTCGTACTCGCGCCCGTTGAGACGAACGATCCGCCCGATCGGATCGAGCCGCGGGAAGAGCGACTCGGCGATGGCCTGGCCAATCACCACCACGGCGCGGGAATGCTCCAAATCGAACCTGCTCACCAGGCGACCCTGCTGGACGCTGAAGAGGGGGATTGCCGCCGCGATCTCCGGCTCCACGCCGCGGAGAATCACGTTCTCCACCACTTCGGATCCGTAGCGGATCTCGTTCGGCCTCAAGGCGTTTTCGTCCGCCGGACCCATGGGGCGGCCGGACAGCGCGGAGACGACCTCCAACGATGGCGCGGCCGTCCGCAGGAACTCCGCGTCCGACGGTTCCAGGTACCGGCGCTTGCGCACGTTCTCGGGCACCCGGCCGAACCCCGCGCTCATCGAGAAACGCGAAACATAGTACGTACGGGAGCCCATGTCCTCGACGCGCCCGGCGATGTATCCGTTCAGGCCCTCGATGATCGCCGCCACCGAGATGACCGAGGTTACACCGATGACAATACCGAGAACGGTCAGGGCAGACCTTACCTTGTGGGTCCGCAGCGTGTCGAACGCCACCATCAGGTTTTCGTAGATTTCACTGCGCGTCATCGTTCTTGCTGTCAATCGCTGCGGAGCGCCTCCACCGGATCGAGCCGGGCGGCCCGCGTCGCCGGATAGATCCCGAAGAAAAGCCCGATGGCGGAGCTCATGACGACCCCCATCACGGCGACCCAGGTCTCGACGGCGGCGGGAAATTCGGTGAAGGTGTCCAAAGCCTGGGCGGCGGCGAAGCCCATCAGAATGCCGACGGTCCCCCCCGCCAGGCATTGCAAGACGCTCTCGGTGAGGAACTGCCGCATGACGTCGCTGCGGGTGGCGCCGGCGGCCCGCCGGATCCCGATCTCCTTGGTGCGCTCCACCACGCTCACCAGCATGACATTCATGATCACGATACCGCCGACCAGGGCCGAGATCGAACTGACCATCACGAACACGGCGAAAAAGGCGCCGCTGATACTCTCCCACAAGCTGATGTAGCTGGAGGCAGTGCCAACGAAGAAGTCCTCCGGTTCGCCGGGGCGAAGATGCCGGCGGGCGCGCAGGACCGTGGTGGCTTCGTCGATCGCGCGATCGAAAGCGGCGCCATCGCCGGCCGCCCGAATCTCCAGGACGACGCTGCGGCGGCTTCCAAACATGCGCTGATACGCGCCCATCGGGATCACCAGGAAGTTGTCTTGATCCTGCCCCAGCACGGAACCGATCGCCTCGTATTTGCCCACCACGCGCAGCTCGTTGTTCCCGGCGCGGATGGTTTTGCCGACCGGATCGACTCCCTGAAAAAGCTCCTCCGCGATTCGGTGGCCGATCAGGCAAACACGGCTCCCGCGCTCGTCCTCAGCCGGGCTGAAGTACCTCCCCTGCTCAATGGTCCGGGTGTCGATGTCGGCCATGGAGGCGGTGTGGCCGATCAGCCGGGAGTCCGTCAGCTCCTGGTTGCCGGCCCTGACGCTGGTCTGGCTGCTGACCGAAGCGCCTACCGTCCCGCAGGCGCGGCAGCGCTCCGCCACCGCCAGCATGTCGCCGATTTCCAGGTGCCTATGCCGCATCGCCTTCAGGTAGACGTTGAAGTCGGTCACCGCGAATGGGAGCCGCGCAATCTGGAACACGTTTGTGCCGAGGTTGGCGATCTTCTGTTCCACGTATAAGTTAGCGCCTTGAATGAGCGTCATCACGGTGATCAGCGTGGCGACGCCCATGGTGAGCCCCAGCAGCGTCAGCGCAGCGCGCAGCTTGTGCGCCCGGAGTGCATCCACCGACAGTGCGAGATCGTCGCGAACGGACAACATAGGGTTGGATAGCGTCAGTTGAGGGGCGCGATGCCGCCCCGCCCGGACGCACCCCTCTCATTGTACGTGCCAGCCCGCGTACTCGTCGTTGCTTTGCTGCTCCGGTTGGAGCTCGCGGTTGAGAACTGCGCCGACTCGCCGGCTTCACGCGCGGGCCTGCCGGGCCCGCTCCTCCCAAACAGCACGGGCGCGAAGAAAAGCATCGATCGAGGCCTTCTTGTCGGCGGGGCGGGCGAACTTCGCTTCTTTTTCGAGCCAGCGGATGCTCGAATCCACGTACCGGACGTAGTATCGCGCGTCGTCCCAGTTCCGGATCGGGCGGCCGTCCACCAGGACATAGACGGGCGAAGTGTGGGCGAAGACCGTCTCGGGACGGCGGGTTCCGTAGTAGTCGCTGAGCAACGTGCCTCTGGCGCTGTGCACTGTCTTGAAGTCGATCCCCTTGGCCCGATAAGGGTCGAGTTCCTCGCGTACGCGCGCGGCCAGCCAGCAGCTTCCGTTGATCGGGTGCTCGATACGGATGCGGGCCGCGTGGCGGTGTCCGGAGGGGGAGGCGTCGGCGACCACGACGCCGTTCGAAACGATTTCGAGGCGCTCATACGGCAACTGCGACTCGGAAGAGGCTTCGACTTCCATCGTGGCGGATCCGCCGGCGTCCACTCGAATTTCGGCGCCCGGTTCGCGGCCGTTCACGGTGAAGTGCAGGATGGGGCTGTTGGTAATGAAGGTGCGGCCCGCGCGGAGGGCGGCGATCCAGTTCTCGTAAGTGAACTCTCCGTCGAGGCGCGCATAGACTCGATTGGCGCCGACCGTCACGAACGTGGTCATCTTGTCCGTTCCGGCGGTGGCCGCGAGGCGGTAGCCGCAGTTCAAGTACCGATACCAGAGGCGCAGTCCGTCGTTGGCCTCCCATTGCGGCACGATGTGCTTCATGAAAATGGGGAGCTCGCGGGGGTCAAGCACGCTGAGGATTTCGAGGCCGTCCAGCTTATCAAGGGCGACATCGACGGGGCTCTCGACACCGGGCCAGCTCGGAAAATGCGCCCAGGAGACGTAGCCGCCCTGCCGGTGCGTTTCGTCGCACACCCGCAGGTGGAGCGGGTGATGGTGCTCCTGCACGCTCTTGACTGGCTCGATCAGCTTCTTGAGGTTGAGCAGGCAGAGGTGCCCCAGTTCGTGGTTGCGGAACTCCTGGTTCACGTAGATCAGGCGGTTCCCGCGGGAGTGGCGGTTGAGGCGTCCTTCGAAGAGGTGCTGGTCGGTGGTGAAGTCGGACGTCAGGATGTTCGCCACGTTCAGATCCTCGGCGTCCATCTCGAGATGGCAGCTTTGGGGCGCGATGTGGTGGATGTGGATATCGCCGCTGTACCAGCCGCGCGCCGCGAGCGACGACCACCGCTTCAGGCCGATGGTTGCCGGTCCGCGGGCCAGCTCCGGCGAGGCAAGCTCG
The DNA here is from genome assembly GCA_964425895.1 of uncultured Solibacteraceae bacterium. Taxonomy (GTDB): domain Bacteria; phylum Acidobacteriota; class Terriglobia; order Bryobacterales; family Bryobacteraceae; genus CAYRPT01. The sequence goes on from CAYRPT010000093.1 coordinate 8,466, forward strand.
CCTTCCGCCATTTCGTACTCATAGCCCTTGAGGATGCGGTACCGAAGCGGAAGACGAGCCGGATCGACGGCGAAAGCCCCGTTGGTGTAGCAGTAGCGGTGCGCCTGGAAGCTTACGTCCCCTTCCTGGGCCTCTTCGGCCACGGATTGGGCGTGGCCCAGCGGCACAACCTCATGGCCGGCTGCATCAGTCAGGCGCAAGCGGCACGCTACCTGCTCGCCCGACTCCGCGTCCACAACGCGCACCTCAGCCCTCCCTTGGCCCAGCAAAGGCGCGGTCATCGTTTGAAGCCAGGTTCGACGATCCACGACCCGTATGCCCCGAGTGTAGCTCACGCCCGAGGGGGAGCACCCGATGGGAGAGAGCCAGGTCCCGGGAACTTGGTTCGGACCTTCGCCCGCGGCCTCGACCGGAGAGCACCCGTAGTATACTGCCCACTACCAGGAGGAATCGCGATGCCGCGGCAGGCTCCAACTCAGAAAGATTTTGGCGTCGCGGCCGCCCCACCGCGGGAGCGGCCGGCGCCTCGAGACACGGATTTCGCCATCCGCGAAGTGTCCGTTCACGCCGTCTCCGAGCCCGAAAGCGGCGCCTCCCGCGTCATCGTCCAGATAACAACGGCGGGTGGATGGAGCGGCTACGGCGAGGCCCCCGCGACACCCCTGGCTGCCGGCCGGCTTCGCGCGCTGAAACCGCTTCTTACCGGGCTGGATGCCCTCAGCTATGTGGCCATCGACCAGCACCTGCGAAGCTCCCCGCTCGCCGCGGAGTTTCCCGGCGCACGGGCAGCCGTGAATGCCGCGCTCCTCGATATTCAAGGCCGGGCGGTCAAGGCGCCGGTTTACGAAGTGCTCGGAGGGCGCACGCGCGACAAGATCCGGGCCATGGCCGTGCTGGCGGCGGGGTCGCCGGAAGAGCTGCGCGATGAAGTTCAGCGCGCCAAGGCGGCCGGCTTCCGGGCTTTCAGTGTGCCGCTGCGCATACCCGAGGGGCCGGTGCGCGGCCGGGCCTTCTTCCGCGATGCCCGGAAGCTGATGGACTCGCTGCGCGCCGCGGCCGGCGAGGACTCGGATTTCGTCCTCGACTGCGCCGGCCGGATCACTCCCGGTGAAGGGCTCTCCATGGCAGCGGCGCTCGAGGACTTCCATCCGCTTTGGCTCGACGAGCCGGCGGGCGAGCTAAGCGGGACGGCGCTGGCCCAGATAGCGGGCGGCGCCACCACGTCCGTCGGCTACGGCCGGAACTTTCGCGACAACGCCCGATTCCAGGACCTGCTCCGCGAGGACGCCATTGATGTACTTCGCC
>CAYRPT010000094.1:0-9742 GCA_964425895.1 uncultured Solibacteraceae bacterium
GAAGCGCCGCTCACCGACATCGCCGGCGAGCGCTCCCATCAGAGCCCGGTCGTCCGGCATCACCGAGTAGACCCAGGGCACAAACGCGGCGTTGACCGAAGGGTCCGTCGAGCCGGGGTCCACCATCGGCAGCCGGGCCTTCGCCACTACCTGCTCGGCGAGGTGCGTCGCGTCTCCGTTGACCGACGCCAGGATGGCGACCACACGTTCGTGATACGCCATACGTACCACTCCGGCCGCGCCTCCGGACCAGGGATTTTCATCCCAGGCTTGCACCAGGCGCACCGCTGGTAGTCCCTCCGTCTCCGCCTCTTCCATCGCCAACTGGGTCCCCTGCCAGAGAGTTCCGCCCGCGGGATGGCCCGCATCGGCGGGACCGTAGTAGCCGACCGGTATGGGTTCCACCGCCAGCAACGGAAGGATCAGCAAACCGTACCCCACGCATCGAGCCGCGAGGGGAAGCGCCGTCCCGATCTCCCGCGGGCGCTTCATTCCGTCTGGCGGCTGGTACGGTCGCGCGGCGGAATGTACCCTTGCGGGATGTCGAGATCCTCCCGCGAATAGTAGCGCCAGCGGCCGTTTTCGAATCTCGCCAGGAACACTTCTCCGATATCGTCCATCGCGGCGCTCAACGGAATTTCGCCGGTGACGCCGGGCCAGGGCTTCTGCCGGTAGGCCAGCACGTCCCGAATCTTCGCCCGGTTCAAGCCCGCCACCTGCACCGCCCAGATCAGCATGCCCATCCCGTCGTAGGCGTGCGCCGCGTAAGTGTCCGGCTCGCTGTTGAATCGTCTTCGAAACGCAGCGCGGAACCGCTCGAGGGCGGGATCCTGACGCTCGGGGTCCCACGAATAGGCCGCCACGACGCCCTCCGCGTTCTTCCCGGCGCGTTTGACGAACTCCGGCGACACGACGCGGTCACACGAGAAGAACGGCTGGTTCATGCCCATGGCCCGCATCTGGTTGAGTATCGTGGCGCCGTCTTCCGCGTCGCCCCAATGAACGACGGCGTCAAGCCGCGAGGCCTTCATACGCTCAAGCTGGAGGGAATAGTCGTCCAGGCCCAATTTGTAGGCCATCTCGATAAGAATGGGCCGCTGGAGCCGCCGCGTCCCGTCCCGTACCTCCCGCACGCCAAACCGCCCGTAGCGGTTGGATGCCCGGATGATTCCGATGCGTTTGCAGTCCAACTTCCGGATCATGTAGTCCACCAGAAGGTAGCTCTGCTGGCGGTCGTCTCCAATGCAGCGCATGACCCAGGGGATGTTCGTCTCGATGAAGGTGGGGTCCGTGTCGCCCGTGTTCATCATGACCAACTCGGCCTTCAGGGCCACCCGGATGGCGATATGGCTATTGGCGCCGTCAATGGTGCCGAGAATGGCCCAGACGTTGTCTCTATAGGCCATCTTGATGATCTCGTTGCCGGAGGCGCCCCACAGGCCGTTGTCGTTGCTGACCACGAGTTCGAACGGAATCCTGCGCCGCAGGTATCCCCCCTTGGCGTTCGCTTCTTCCATGGCCAGCCGCGCCCCCCGAAGCATTTGGATGCCGAGAGCCTCCTCGTGGCTCTTACCGCCGGTAGCCACCGAGACGGTGGACATGATCGGGCCGATGAAGCCGAGCTTCACCGTATCGAGGGATTCCGGCTCCGGAATCGCGCGGCCGGGACCCCAGTACTCCATCTGGAGAAGGAAGTGTTCCTTATACGGTTTTACGCCGCTGTAGGGCTCGACATCCTGCGGCGTAACGCCGTAGTTCTCGTCCTTCTTCAGCGGGATCTCCGGCGGTCGGTAGGCGTCCAGGGAGTTGATATGCCCGAGCACCTTCGCCGTTTCCGGGTCGATGAGGGGAGCAGCGGGGTCCTCGGCCGGAGAAGGCGGACAAACCAGCAGTCCGACAAACACGAGCGTAAAGCTGTGGAACTTCACTTTGCACCTCCAGGGGCGGCGGCGGCCATGCTCGCCTCGCCCGGAACGGGCGGCTGGGAGGCCAGCGTCATGGGCGGACGCTCCTTGAGCCGCGGATAGTACCCTTCGCCGATCCCCCAGGCAAGACCCTTCCCGGTCCCGACCCATACGTCGTCTCCGTCGATGTCGGCGCAGATGATGAAATTCTGAGGGATTCCGACTTCCATGTCGATCTCTTCCAGCACGGTCTTATCGCGGCTGACGACGGCCTTGCCGCGGAGCGTCTTCGGATCGCGGGTATAGGCCACCCAGGTGTTGCTCGGCACGTCGGTGATCACGCCGACGCCCTTGTCGCTGCAAAACCAGGCCTCGTTGGCGCTGCGGGCGCGCAAGTTATTGTTGAAGTCGCTCGGCGTGCCGGAATCCTGGTTGAAGTAGCCGCGCCAATGCCGCCCGTCGTAGCGGCACACGCCGAAGTAGCTCGACACCCACAGGGTCTTCTCCACGTAGTTTGCCCCCGTGGTGATCACGTGAACGATACCGTCGTCCCGGTACAGGTCGATCTCCATCTCGCCGTCCGGGTCGATGTACTCCTTCCAGCGGTCGCTCGCCACATCGTACTCGAGAACCCCGCTTCCCCAAACCGCCAGGTGGACCTTGCCGTCGCCGTAGTGGACGCCGTAATTCCAGATCTCTTCCATGGGCGCGTTCTTCTCGGTGTAGATGGTCCACTCGCCGGTCTTCGTGTTCAACCGGCTGGCGCCGGCGGTGGTCGCGGCCCAGACGTTATCGTTCTCGATCGCCACCCCGTAGACGACGTCGTTCACCAGGCCGCTGTTCAACTGGTGCCAGTGGTCGAAACGCCCGCCGCTGAAGCGGGCGAGTCCACCGCCGAACAGGGCCAGCCAGACGTCGCCCGTTTTCGGGTCGACGGCGATGCCGGTCACGACCTTCCAGGGCAACCCGTCCTTCTCCGTCCAGGACCTGATCTTGCCCGTGCGCTTGTCGATCATCGCCAGGCCGTCCTCGGTGCCCACCCAGACCCGGTTTCCGTCGGCCTTGACCGCGAAGATGTGGTCGTTCGGAAGGCCGCTTTCCTTCGTGAAGTGCTTCCACTTGGTATAGACGAAAGGCAACTCTTCGGCGCGGGCGGCCGCCGGAAGCAGGCCCACGGCCACGAGCGTTGCGATCGGGAAGGCAATCCTCATCTTCATCTTTGCCTCCTACAGTGTCTTCAGATACTCGATCAGGTCGTTCAACTGGTCCTTCGTCATGTCGTTGGTGACGCCGTGGCGGTCGTTCGGGTTATAAACGGTCCAGATCTCCTCGAGCGTCGCCGCCATACCGTTATGCAAGTACGGCGCGGAATCGTAGATATTGTTGAGGTGCGGCGTGTCGAACCTGCTCTGGCGGTCCAGTCTTTCGCGGGTGCCGACATCATGCAGCCGGCGGTCGGTGTAGTATGGCGGCGGGTGGCAGGTGACGCAGCGCTCGTTGGCCGATAGTGCCCGGCCGTCGTTCGCGCGATCCCGCTCAAAGACCTGCCTGCCCCGGCGCTGGGCGGGCGTGAGGTCCGCTCCCAGCGGCCGGTAACGGTTCGGCGGGCGCAGGATGGTCGAGATGTAATGGTCGACGGCCGAGAGCTTCTCGGGGTCGAAGGGCGTGCCGCGCGTGAAGAAAACCGCCAGGCGGGCGCCGCACTGGCGCGACAGGCTGGGATTGGTCCCCTCCCACTTGAACGGCGCCGTGTCCTGAATGCCGCGCAGGGTCCGGTTGTCCACCGGGCTGTGGCCGATGCCGTCCGCCTCGATGTCGTAGACGATGCCGTCGATGTGGCCGTCCGGGTGGCAGGAGTGGCAGGTGAACTGGCGGCGGAAAGTGATGGCCGCGTCGTGGAACAGCCGCTCGCCCCTCCGCGCCTTCGTGATGGTCTTCGGGCCCTCCAGGTCAATGGTTCCCGCCGGCTCCAGGCGGGCCAGGTCGATGACCGAGAGCGAGTCGTCCATCGAGTTGGCGACCAAGGCGGTCTTGCCGTCCGGCAGGATCAGGACGCCGCGGGGACTGGCGCCGGTCGGGATGTGCTTCGTGACGAACTCGGTCGCCTTCCCCTGGTGGTTCGGCAGGATGCGCAGCCGCTCCTCCGGGTTGCACCCCCGGACCAGCGAGGTCAGCCGGGCGAGATCGACCACCGCGAGGCGGTTGGCGCCGGAACTGGTGACCAGGGCGAGGCGGCCGTCCAAGGTAATGCCGACGTCGGTCGGGTCCGGGAAGGACAGGTCCGGCTCGTCGAGCAGCAACTGATCGATGGCGCCGTCGCGCCAGTAGATGCCGAGGCCGTTCGTGATGGTCCATCCCTGGTAGAGCCGGGTCATCGGCACCAGGCTCTTGGTCCGGTTGAGAGTGGTGAGCGCGTACTCGCCGGACGGGTGCCAGGCGACGCCCATCAGAAGGTTGGCTTCCGATGCCGTGGGGCGGTCCTCGACGACTCCCCGATCCGCGTCGATCACCGTGATCTCGGCGAGCGAGGGCGAGCGCAGAGGAACGATGCGGGACAGCGCGTGGGTCACGAGGATCGTCGAGCCATCCGGCGACTGCGCCACTGACCACGGCCTCCGGCTCGCGGACAGCGTCTTGACCTGCTCGACGGACGTCGCATCGAGGACCGTGATGTCCTCCGAGCCGGTGTTCAGCACGTAGATAAACTTGCCCTGGCGGTCGGCGAGAACCCCGTGGGGCTCGTCGCCCACCGGGACCGTCCGGACTACCCGGCGGGCGGCCGTGTCGATCACCGACAAGGTGTCGTCGAACAGATTGCTCACGAACGCGCGGCGGCCGTCGGGAGAAAAGGCCACATCCTCGGGCCAGCCGCCGACGGCGATCTCGGCAACCTTCTTCCGGGCGGCGGCGTCGACTACGATCACGGTATCCGAACCCGAGCAAGTGACGTACGCCTCCGTGCTCCCCGGCCGCAGCGCCATGTTGAGCGGCGTCTTGTAGCGGGGTTCTCGCGCCGTCTCGGGGAGCTTGCTGGGATGGGCGATCTGCTTCAACCGGACGTCGTACGGCTTCTGGTGCGCCCCCTGATGGCAAGTCTTGCAGGTCTCCTCCCCGGCGGCCTTCAGGCCGGCCGCCTTCGCGGCCCGGGGATCGCGCATCACGGCCTCGGCCATGTATTCACTGCCCGGCCCGTGACAGGCCTCGCACCCGACGCCCTCGTCGACCGAGAAGGAGGGGAGAAAGGCGTCGGAACCCTCTCGGAACCCGGTCGAGTGGCACTTCAGGCACTCCGGAGCCTTCCGGGGATCGCCCGCGATGCCCTGCTTGGCCGCGATCTCCCGGGAACGCGGCAGGCCGAGCGCCGCCCAGGCGCGGGCGTGGCCGCTGCGCATCCAGACGTTGTGCTGGTAGCCGAACATCGGGCCGCGATGGCACTTGCCGCAAGCGTGGGATCCGACATACTTGGGGCCCGGCCGCGGGGACTTGCCGCCGGCGGCCACGGGGACCGCTCCCATCGCCGCGTTGTCCGGCGTGGGATGGGCGATCTCCTCGAGACCCTTCTCGACGTCGACGGTCGGGGAGGAGAGCACCGCCACGTGGGTTCCCTTGACGAGGTGGCAGGTCTCGCAGGTCTGAGCCGTGGGCATCCGGAGGCCGGCCATCATCGCGGCCTCGCGGTTTCGCATCACCTTCTCCTCGGCGTACTCGCTGCCGGGGCCGTGGCAGGTCTCGCACTGGACTCCGTCCTCCAGGCGGTAGGTTTCGTCCTTCTCCCAGTCTTCGGAGTCCGCCCCCGTGGCGTGGCATCCGAGGCAGGTGAACGAATCCAGCGGGTTCTCGCGGATTCCGCTGATGCGGGCGATCTCCCTGGCCTCCGGCGTCGCCAGCGACGCCCACGCGCGGCTGTGCTTGGAGTGGAGCCAGCGGCTGAACTGGTTGCCCATGCCCTCGCCGTCGTGGCACTGGCCGCACATGCGGGCGCCGATATAGACCGGCTTGGCCGGCGCCGCCCGGAGCGCCGATCCGGCGGCCACGAGACCCGTCAGGACGAGTAGTCGGATGCAAGCTCGCGTCATCGTTTCACCGGTTTGGCTTCGGCCCGGCGCTCCAGCCGCAGGAATTGGTTCGCCCGCACGCCGGGGAACTTCTCCACCGCGCCGCCGGGCCAACGAATCTCGACGTCGGCCGTCTCGGCCTCGCCGAGCCCGAAATGCAGCCGCGCGTCCCATTGGGAAAGATAGCCGCGCATGGGAACCAGGTCCTCGATCTGCTGGATGCCGTTCGCGGTCACGGTCACCCGCGCGCCGATCGCCTCGCGGCTGCCCGCCGGGAACTTCAGCCGCGGCTCGACCGTCAGCCACCGGCGCTTGTTCCCCCCGTCGTTTCGCAGCAGCTTCGCCTCGTCGTTGAGATTCACGATCACCAGATCGACGTCTCCGTCGTTGTCGAAGTCGAGGGCGGCCGCGCCGCGCCCGACGTACTTCTCGAAGAAGTACGGACCCGAGCGGGTGGACACGTCCGCGAAGTTCCCCCCGCCGGTGTTCCGCATCAGGGTGTCTTCTTCGACGTACTCGTGGTGGGCATTACCATGCGTCGTGAAAATGTCCAGCCACCCGTCGTTATCGTAATCGAACAGGATCGGCGCCCAGCCCGTGTACTGCCCCATCGTGACGGAGATGCCCAACTCCCGCGCCATGTAGTCGAACCCGTGCTCCCCCTGGATCATCAGCGTGCAGTAGTTCAGGTCCGGGATGTAGACGTCGAGCCGGCCGTCGCGGTTCACGTCGCCCACGGCGGGCCCCATCGAAGCGACGTTCTGGCCGTCCTCGCCATAGGCAAGACCGGTCTCGACCGCCCGGTCAACGTAGGTTCCACCGCCTTGGGGCACGAAGTAGTAGTTCTCCATGGCGTCGTTGGTCACGAAGACCTCGAGGCGCCCGTCGCCGTCGAAATCGGTGGCGGTGACGCTCATGGCGCGGCCGTCGGGATACATCATGCCCGCTTCGACGGTCACATCGGTGAAGGTCCCGTCGCCGTTGTTGCGGAAAAGGTGGTCGGGCTGCCCGGGGTAGCTCAGTGGACCGGGATACCCCTGGACCGGATAGAAGTCGCGGAACTTGCCTTCGTCATACTCGAGGTAGTTGGCGACGAACACGTCCAGCCATCCGTCCCCGTTGTAGTCGAACCAGACGGCGTGCAGGCTCCAGAGTGGGCTGTCGAGGCCCGAGGTCTTGGAGACGTCGGCGAAGGTGCCGTCGCCGTTGTTGCGGTACAACACGTTCGGGCCGTAGTTGAGCACGTACAGATCTACATCCCCGTCGTTGTCGTAGTCGGCGGCGCTGCACCCGGTGCTGAAGGTCTGATCGCCCGTGCCGGAGGTGTCCGTGACGTCCGTGAAGCCGCCTTTGCCGTTGTTCCGGAAGAGCTGGTTGCGCAGCTTGCCGCGCAGGTCCCGCCCCTGGTTGTCGCTGACGCCGCGGGTCCAGGAGCCGTTGGGGAAGTAGATGTCCTGGAAGCCGTCGTTGTCGAAGTCGAACACGCAGACGCCCGAGCCAGTGCCCTCGACGATGTTGTCCAGGTGATGGTCGCCGTAGCTCTGCCGGAAGCTCAGTCCCGCCTCCCGGGCGATCTCGGCGAACACCGGCAGCTCCTCGGCTCCCAGGACAGGCGCCAGGAGAAAGAGCGCGGCGGCGGCGCGGCGGTGCGTGATCATCGCTCGGCCCCCATATCGACCCACTCCATTATGGTACGGCGGTCGTCATCCGATAGCGGCGCCGAGCCGGCGGGCGGCATTCGTTCGACCCCGGGGTTCGTAACCACCGGCGGATCCCACGGCCTCGAGGTGTTCCGGCCGAGCAGATGCCAGACGAGCGGGCTCGTGCGGGCGCTCCCGGCGAGGTGGACGCGCAGGGCGTCCGGGTCCAGCAGCCGGGGCGGCACGCTGCCTCCATGGCAGGCGCCCATGGCGCAGGACTTCTCGAAGATCGGCTTCACGCTCTTCTCGAACGAAACCAGGCGGCGGCGCTCAGCCGGCAGCGTCAAATCCATCGGCGGGCGCATGACCGCCATAGCCATCCGGTTCTCGGGCACAAGCTCCGGATCCTCGTGACACCCAATGCATCCCTGATGGGACTTGTTCTTGGTCCAGATCCAGGAACAGGAGCGGAGCGCAAGACCTTGTTCGTCAAGCAGTTGCAGTTGGATGGGGATGTTGGCTGGCACGCGGACATTGAACGACCCGTCCTCGTCGACCGCCACCTCCCCGAGCACTCGAGCCAACGGCGGCGGGGGCGGATCACCGGCGCGTGCAGCCCGGCGCGGGACGCCTTCGAGGACCCGGAGCCGTTTCGCGGCGCCGGGAGGCATCCAGCCGGGGTCCCTGAAATCCGTCGTGTGCACGCTCAGGCAATAAAGGACCCCGGTCCGCTCGTTGTCGTCGACCACCGACGAGAAGCCGTCGGGCTCGGGGCGCGGCGCCAGCAGCCGGGCCTGGAAATCGTCCCGGTCCGGATCGTCGAACACGAGCACCGGTTTCGGAGCCGCCGGATCGAGCCGCCACAGGCCATATGTGCTGCCGGGCGCGCCGGTGCGGCGGGCAACCAGCAGATGCCCGTCCGGCAGGGGAGACGGGGAATGAAAATGCCCGTCCTCCGGCCGGGTGATCCGCCGGTGGGAATACAAGGGGCGGCGCAAGGCCACCGCGGCGAGCCAGCCTCCGCCGTCGGGGCTGAAACGATCGTTCTCGACAAAGACGACCTCGCGCGCGGTCATGGCGGGCATGCGCTTGTGCGGCGCTCCCTGGTCCGCGGTGAACACGGCGTAGTCTGTGCCATCGAGGTTGACCCCGAACAGCCCGGCGCGGTCCTTGGGGCCCGGCTCGATACGATACGACTGGCGCGCGACGAACAGAATCCGCCCGTCGTACATCAGGAGCGGATCCCAGGCCCCGCAGGGGTTGAAGGTCAGTTGCCGCAACGCCGTCCCGTCCAGGCGCACCGAGTAAAGCTGGGGTTCGTCCCCCGCCGCCTGCCCCCGAAACGCGACCTGATACCAAGGCTCATCGGCCGTCAGCACATAGGAAAGCGACTGATACAGCGGCTGCCGGCAGTCCATCGGCTCCCGCGTAACCTGCCGCAACCCCGACCCATCGGCTCCGATCTCGTAGATCTGCCAGAAATCGGCGGCCAGCTTCTTGCCCGCGAACAGGATGCGCTTGCCGTCGAAGGACACCTCCGGATCCCGGGCCGCGTGGAAACCCTCCGATAGGATCCGCAACTTCCCATCGGGCAGGCGCCGCACGAGGCGCGGCTCGCCCGAGCCCTGAGCCGGCGTCTGCGTGAAGACGATGTCGGGACGTACGGCGCGCGTGCCGCGCTCGTCCCGCCCGCCGGCCGGCGCCGTCAGGGCCGCCGCCAGATACACAACCACCGGCGCAAGGCTCGCCCGTCCGGAACGCTGAAATCCCCGGTATGGTCTACACGCCGCCATCTCGCGAACGCCTGGAAGCCGCTCCCCTGGAGGCAATCAGCACTATCTTTCGAAGTATAACGGAGCCGAAACTCCCCTCGGAATAGTTCCTTTACACTAGTGTCAGGACTCCAGCGGTCCACTATACTGGCGTCTGAATAGTGAGGTCTGAAACTCCGGTATTGCGGCGGATGGCAGGAAAGGGCCGGCCTTCAGCTCGAAGTTGCGCCGTCTCCGCCCGATCGGCAAAACTTTGATTAGTGGGAGGTAGGGAGTGTTGGCCATTGATGACGTCCTCAGCGAGAGTCAGGGCGCAGCCGTGCTGAAGCGGGCGATTAAGGCCCCCGAGGTCCTCAACGAGGCGCCCGACT
>CAYRPT010000095.1:0-9729 GCA_964425895.1 uncultured Solibacteraceae bacterium
AGACCTCACAAGGTACTCCGTGGGAAGATGACGGCCCCGTTCTTGATCTCCGCGAGGGCTACAAATCGCTGTTCAAACTGCTGATCCGGCCGGCGGCGCGCCACCTTCCCCTGGTTCCGGCGCTGGAGGAGCTGGCCTCGCGCCATCTCCCGTCGATACCTTCGTTCGATGAGCCGGACATGGCCGATAAGCCGGTGGAACTCCAAGGCAAACTCGAGCGGCTGAACAATGCCGATAAGGAGAATCTGTATCGCCAGTTCGCCGGCCGGCTGGCGTCGCTGTTGGCGGTCGACAACCTGGTGGGCTCCGTCGGGTGGATGTTAGAGGCCACCGGGCGTCTGGACAACACAGTGCTGATCTTCACGAGCGACAACGGCTGGTTCAACGGTGAGCATCGCATGAGCTCGAAGGATCTTGCCTATGAGGAGGCGATTCAGGTACCGCTCTTTATCCGTGTGCCGCGGGGCGTGTCCCAAGCCAGCCCCCGGCCGGCGCTGAATAACGACCTGGCGGTGACGATCGCCGACCTTGCCGGCGCCACGCCTACCATTGCGACCGACGGCCGGTCTCTGTTGCCCTTGATCGCCAATCCCTATGCGGCGCCGTGGCGGCGGCAGTTTCTGATCGAGCACTTCCAAAGCGTATGGCCCGACTCGTTGTACTACCCGGTGAATCACTCCAGCCTGCTGAGTATTCGGACCACCTGGACGAGTTCCTTTCCGAGCGGCGCTTACACCGACTACCATCCGGGCGTTCAATACAACCGCGGCTATTACTTGAACCCGCCGGCTACCGACGAGCTGGGATTCCCTCTCACGCCCCCGGATCTCGAGTTCGCCTGGCAAAGCCCCGTGCAGGACGCCGAACTGTACGACATGGCGAGCGACCCATCGCAGCAGATCAACTTGTTGTCTGAACCGGGCCTGGGGCGGCCGTGGGCCCCCGAGCGAACGCTGATGCTGCGCCAGGTCATGCTGGGACTGGCGGCGTGCAAGGGTGACACTTGCCGGGCCCGGGAGGACGCGAAGTTCTGATCGGCTCGTCACCGGACCCCTCGCGGGCCGGCAGTTTTCAGCCGATTGCCGCCAGGCGCCTTGGGCATTCTGTGTCTTGGGGGCCGCCACCGGGTGAGGATCCCGCCCGGCGGCGGCCCACTTTGAAAGCGGACCGGGCTCGCGACTACTCGCCCTTCTTTCGGAGACAAAGGCCGACCACGCCCTGGTTGTACCGGCCGACCGCGCCGCTATCGACAATGGTCCTGTCATGCGCGCCAAGAACGAGGACATAACCGCATCGCGGCATCCCGGTGGTGTCCAGGGACCACACGCCCGCCTCGCCGCCGGTCGGAACACCACCGCTATAGGTGCGAGTTACCGGCTTGACGGGTGGGGGGACCGCCGGCAGGGGGGCGGGGGCGGTGAAGGCGCCGCCTCCGAGATCGGGCAGAAACGCAATCGTCAGGTCGCCGAAGTGCTCGTCGCTGACCTCGTAGTTGCCGGAGATCACGTCGCCGACGGTGAAATCCGCGCACGCTCCTCCGCCGGAGGTGATGTTGATAAAGGGGCGTGCCGGATCGGCGGCGCCGCCCACGGGCGCCTGGCTGTCGATGCGGACGGTGACCACATTGCTGGTCCATGTCGGGCCGGGATTGGCGGGATCCTTGGCCACGATCCTGATCCGCCACCCACCGGTCAGTCCGCCCGTTTGCCAGCGGGCCAGGACGTTGCCCACGGGGAAGATCTGCGCATTGCCGGGGCCGCCGACCAGGTCTTCCTGGTACTCGTAATAGTCATCCGCGTCCACCGCCATAGTGGTATCGGGCAGATCGCTCCAGAACCCGTTGAGGAGCTGGTCGCGATCGAGATTGAACGTATTCGTCACCCGCTGCCAGGTGGCGCCGCCATCGTCGCTCACCTCGACGCGATACTTGAGCTTGGTTGCGCCGCTGCTGATATCCGGCGTATTGGCGATATGTCCGGTCACGATGATCCAACCGCCAAAGGGGCTGTCGACGGCGGTGAATCCGGCCAGGGCGGCAGCGCCGTTCGCCAAGCCGGTGACCGGGTTGATGTCGTCCACGTTCATGCTCCCGACCGTCTGAATGATCGGCACGTGGCTGTCGTGATCGCAAACCGGGCCGGGCTTGATGTGGACCAGCGTCTCCTCCCGATTGCCCCAGACGGGGACAAAGTTCGGATTCGCGCAAGGCGCCGGCACCTGCCATGACAGAATGGCCCGGATTCTCACCACCTTGGGCCCTTGCGCGCATGGCTGGCGGCGGCAGGCCAGGTTCACCGGCAGAAACACAGCGTATTCGAGTCCTTCTTTCGGAATGTTGACGATGTCATGCACCTTGACCGAGGTGGTTCCGAGACACGTCTCGAATGTGCCATTGTCATTAAAGTCCGCCCAAAACGTCACAAATTCCGTGCTGCCCGCGGTGCACAATCCGCCGGAGTACCCGTTGGGCAGCTTTACGCGGATGACGCCCACCAGGGTGTCCTGCTCGGAATTGAGACCGACGGATTCCAACTCCTCGTAACGCTGATCGCCATCCACGGGGTTCAACTTGCCGAAGATGTCACCGAGATCGATGCCGAGATCCGGCAGCGCGCCTTGATAACCGGGCGCCATCAAGGAGGCGGTCAGCGTGGGCTGGGCGACGAGCTTCTGTGCTTCGACGAGGGCAAAGCGGTGTGGTTCCACCCCCTTGTCCTTGTACATTCGTGCGAGCTCCGCCGCACCGAGCGCTTTGGGTTTGGCGGCGGGCAACGGCTGCGTCAAATCGACCGCCGCCTCGAACTCCGCCGGCAGCTTGACCTTGGCCTGCCCGAGCAGATCGCCGACGACGACGAACTTGCGCGGGTCAATCTGAATGTGGGTGTCGTGAACGTCACCCCACACCGGGGTGAAGTTGGGATCGTTGGGCGGGGGCGGGACATTCCACGACAGAATGGCCCGCACGAGACACAGGTTGTTCACGAAACAGAATTTCTTCGACGGGTTGATGCGGAGCGTGACCGCATATTCCAGCCGCTTGGAGCCCAGGGTGCCCTCGGGGATGTCGTAGGCCGTGAAGCTGGTCAAGCCCGCGTCTTGCCAACTGGCGCCGTTGTCGCACGACAGGTAGAAGCGCACGTACTCGGGCGTGCCGTCGGAGCACACGCCGCCGCCGTAGCCGGATGGTTGCTTGATGTAGACGACGGCCTCCAGCCGATCGAACTGCGGCTGAAAGCCGACGCCGCCGATCTCCTCATAGGTGGTGTTGCCCGCGATGTTGAGCACCGGCTTGAACGGGCTCACCTTCAGGTTGCCAAAATAGTTGGGGTTGGCCAGGATCAGCGCTCTGAAATTCCGCCGCTCGCGCTCATAATGGGCGGCCGCGGATGTCTGGTCCTCGCAGGGTATTTTGTCAGGATTCATCTCAGTATCCATCGCATCCACTCCTTTGCCGGACTTGGGTTATCAAGATAGGCCATGATTCGGATGATGGCGATTCGAAAAACCCCACCTGAGGTTGGCGCCGGCTGACTGAGCGCACGGCCCGCCGGCCGGCTTCGGCCGGTGTCCGCTTAACTCCCGAGAACTGGGATCTCATGATGCGTCCCCTCCGGACGTCATCCCGAAAGATCCGGGCTACTTACGATGTGGTTGGCCGGCTTGCACCCACAGAAGCCCTCCCGGCTATGCCTACGAGGAGGCGGGACAACAGCCGCCCCCGCGCAAACCGGGAGAGAAACGTTCCCACTTTAGAATGACGCGATGCGGCCGGACGTGAAACGCGGTTCAGACCCCCACGCGGCCGCGGCGCACGCCCGCTCTCTCCAGGGAACATTTGTGAATGCTTCCTGGTATCACTGACGTGCTGCCTCTGCGCCGGAGGCGCGCAGCCGCGCGGTTAGCGAACCGAACCTATGCGCCGGCCTCACCGAGCGTCCGGGACCAAACGTCACGCCCCCGTCCGGTGCGCCGTACGTCTTCCTACCCTGAGCCGTTCGTCGCCGAGGGGGGGAACCGCCGCCGCAAGCCTTCCCGGAGCGGGGATCAACCTTCGCGGCCGGCCCAGCCGGCCGGAAACCTCCGTTACCTCGCCGTTTTTTCGATGGGTGAGGATGTCCTCCTCTTTACCAATTCGCTCTTCGTATGCGTCGCGAAACGACGATTTATGAGCGGGTACCCTAACAATAAATCAGTTCAGGGTCGCTGTCAATGAAAAAACCCTTCGGGATATGGAAGTCAGGTTAGCGGTCAGAATTCGAAGACCAGCCCGACCACGGCGCGCCGCATTTCCACCGGTCCATAGACGTAGGCCGAATCCCGGTCGGGCCCTCGATCGAGATCGCGCTGGTAGCTGTCCCCGATGTTCTGGAGGTTGAAGTAAACCCGGAGCTTGGAGGAATCGCGGAGCTGGAAGGTGCGGCTGACGACAGCATGGAACACCGTGAACGAAGGGCTGGTTTCCAGCCGGTCTTGAGCGATGTACCCGGCGTAGTGGGGCACTCGCATCGTGCCGGTGGAGTCGGCGGTGCCGGTCACCTCCACCTGGCCCGGCAGGTCGAGATCGAAGCCGAAGAAACCGTAGCGCCGCGGGGTGCGGAAGAAGTCGCGGGCGCCGAATTGCTCCTCCGGCGCCTTCCATCGCGCCTCCTGAAAGGTGAAACCTCCACGGAGGGCGAGGCGGGAGCTGAGCTGGATGTTGCCGTCGAAGTTCACTCCGGCGACGTGGGCTCCCGTTCCGTTGACCCGCAGCAGCCGGCGAAAGCCCTGCTGTGGAGCCTTTTCCTCGACCAGGGTGAAGGCGTCGCGGAGTTCGGTGAAAAACAGGTCGGAACCAAGCTGGAAGCGCCGGCCGGCCACCGTGCCCACGTATTGCAGCCCCGTACCGAAGCTCACTGACCTTTCTTCCTTGAGATCCGGGCTGTTCTGGAGCAAGAAGCCTTCGCCGCCCACCTGGGCGATGTGGAGATCCTCGTCGAAAACAACCGGGGCGCGGAAACCCGTCGAAAGGGTCAGCCGCCAGACCAGATTCCCGGTGACAGCGAGCTTCGTCCCCACCCTCGGACTGACGATCCATCCGGAAACCTGGCTGGCCTTGTCGAATCGCGCCCCTCCGATGAGGGTGAACTTCCCGGATGCGCGCCACTCGTCCTGCAAGTAGATGCCATGGTTCCGGAAGGCGCCGCCGAGCGTGCGGTTGTAGGAGGGCGCGTTATCTTCCACGTGCTCCCAGGAGACCTGGTAGCCGCCCAGCAGAGAGTGCCGCCCGGCCTGGCGCCCGAACTGGGCATCAGCGACCGATAGCGGATTACGGGTGTGGCCATAGGCGTTCGGATCCATCCCGGAGCCGTAGTAAGTGTCGCGGCCGTACCAAGCGGTGCTCGCGCGGAGGTTGTAGTAGGCGGCCGGCGAGAGCGCGTGGTTCCAGCCCACCGCCGAGGAATAACGCCGGGAAGCGATCTGTTCCGTGATCCATGTCTCGTGGGGGGGCTTCTCGAACTGGTCGCCTCCACGGCGGAACTCGTCACCGATTGTTCCGGCGACCGAGAGCCTCGATCTTCCATCCAGGAAGCGGCGGAACAGGCCAAATCCTCCCGCATAGAGGCGCCGTCTACCCAGGTCAGAGAAGCCGTCGCCGTCGCGATCGACCGGCACGCGGTTGATCCCGCGGAAATAGAAGTCGCCGGACAAAGCGCCCGGGAGGTCGACCAGTTGGGTGGCGCCGCCGACCTGCTGTTCCGGCCTGCCCTTCTGCCAGCCGCCCACGAGGTCCAGGCGATAGTGATTCTTCTGCGGCTCCCGCCGGATGAGATTCACGACGCCGGCGACCGCCCCCGGCCCGTAGAGGGCGGAGTTTCCTCCCTTGACCACTTCGATCTGTTCCAGGAACGCGGTTGGTATCTGCTCGAGGCCATAGACGGCCGTGACACCGGAATAGGTTGGCAGGCCATCCTCGAGAATCTGGGTGTACGGGCCTTCGAGGCCGTTCATGCGAACCTGCATAAAGCCGCAGTTCTGGCAGTTCATCTCCATCCGCACCCCCGCGATGGTCGCCTGGAAGGCCTCGGCCAGAGTGGCCTTGACCTGACGCTCCACCACTTCCGGGTGAATCAGGTCCGTGCGGATGGGCGCCTCCTGCATCAGGCTCTCCGTGCCGGAACCGGTGACCACGACGGTTTCCGACACCACGGTCGAGAGCTGCAGATCCAGCGTGAGCCGGGTCTCGCTGCCGGCGGTCAGCTCAACGCGCCGTGCCTCGGCCTGGTGGAATCCTTCCGCCGTGGCCATGACCGAAACCACTGCGGCGGGCAGGCCCGTGAAAGCCGCCTGCCCGTTCACGTCGCTCTCGCGGCGCCCGAATTCGCCGGGCGCCAGTGGCGTCCCAAGGCGACCGCGGCGGTTCCGCCAGTGACGGCCTTCGCCGGCTTCCGCGACGCTGATGACAGCGCCGGGAACGGGCAAGCCGCCAGGGTCCTGTACTGTAACGAGCAGCGCCGCCGGCCCGGGAGCGCTCTGCGCAGCGGCTCCGACCCCCGCGAGCAAGAAACCCGTCAGAACGACCGTGCCCGGAGCAACCCTCATACCTCCCGTTTCTCCTTTCGACTCTCTAAACCACCCATGCCCAAGCGGATTCCGCGCGGAGCGAAAGACCGTTTGGGCGGTCAGAGGGAAAAGGAGGCTGGCGGTGGCGCGCGTCCGCGGTGGCTACGGCGGATGAAGCACGAGCGGGCGGCCGGGTCGTCGCCGCTCACAGCCCACGCAATGGAGGCTGTCACAACGATCTCGAAGCCCGCGGCCGGCTCTTCGGCGCCGAGGCTCTGGAACTGGCAGAAGGGGCAGGGTCCCTTCGCGAACGGATCGTCGCGGTGGAGCGGACTATAAACGATGATGCTGAGCGAAAAGAAAACGGCGACACACAAAACCGCCGTCAGCCGCCGACACAAAACGCCTTCCGCTCCGGCGTGTTGCCTTCCCGGCGACCGGCTCTGAGATATGCAATTCACTTGCAACTAAAACTCTATCATAAGACCGTAATATCTGTCAATTATGAATTCGAAGCGCATGGTGCGCGTTGACTGACGTGAGGCCCGGCCCGCGCGCCGCCCGGGCGCGCGATAAACAGGATCCGTGCGGTTCCGGTCCCCGATTTCGCGCCGGGGCGTGATGTTGCTGGCGGCCGGCTTGTCCCGGACTCTTGGAGGGGCCGGGCGCAGGCCGGCGCCGGATTTCGAGCTCGAAGACTCGCGCGGCAGGAAGCGCCGGTTGTCGGACTTCCGGGGCAAGGTGGTCGTACTGAATTTCTGGGCGACATGGTGCGCTCCGTGCCGGGAGGAAATCCCGGTTTTGAACCGGGTGCATGAGGGGTATTCGGCGCGTGGTCTCACCGTGATGGGGATTGCGATGGAGGAACGCGGCTGGGCCGCGGTGACTCCGTTCCTGGCGCAGCACGAAGTGCGATACCCGGTGCTTCTCGGCAACCGTACGGTAGCGCGGCTCTACGGAGGCCTGGAGGCTCTGCCGGAGACGGTCTTCGTGGATCGCGCCGGTCACATCGTCGCCACCCACAACGCCCAGTTGACGGAGAATGTCTGGCGCGAGATCGCGGAGACGCTCCTGGCCGAGTCGCCTGAAGTCGATCGAAAGGGTGTGAAAGAGGCAATCCGCTGACCGCCCATGGTGTCAGCGCGGCGGCGGGCAGGACCCCGGATTCGAAACCGGCGCGAGGCTTGCATGACACGGGGTGTTTTCCCGGCCGAGGCGGAAGATTTCGTTGCCCCGGCGCCTGGCCCGAGTGACCAGGCCGGCAAGCCGCTCTATGTATAATCGTCTCCAAACGGGGTGGGATGATCGGGGGAACTTTAAGCCTGAGCTGCGCGGTCCACTACCAGCCGGCCGGAGCGGGGCATTCGGCGGGTCCGGACGGCGAGATGCGGGGGAAGGAAAAAGATGCTGCCTGTCGCCATTCAGGAGGTTCTGGAGCGGTTCCGGCGGGGACCGGAGCTGATAGCGGTGGCGGCTACGGGCGCCGCGGGCCCGCAGCTTGACTACCGGCCGGGCCCTGGCAAGTGGAGTGTCCGGGAGATCGTCTGGCACTTGGCCGAGGCCGAGATGGTCGGCGCCATGCGGTTGCGGCAAGTGATCGCGGAGGACAACCCAACGCTCCAAGCCTACGATCAAAACGCGTGGACGGCCCGCCTGGGATACGCACGGCGCAAGTTCTCGCCGGCGCTCGAGCTGTTTCGCAAAGTCCGGGCAGAGAACTACGAGCTGCTCGCGGGACTGCCGGAAGAGGCGTTCGCGCGGACGGGCAACCACACCGAAGCCGGGCGGATGACGCTCCTGGACCTGGCGCGCGGCTACGCCGAACACGCCGAGAACCACGCCCGCCAGATCCGGGAGACTCGCCAGGCCTACAAGGTGGCCGCACTTTGACGAACCCGCGAGCGGGGCTGGCGCGCCGCCGGGGATCCCGCCGTCGACCGGTATCGCGGTGTCCGCGCGGAGAGGGCCACAGACGCTTTCCGGTGGTTGCGGACGCCGGCGATCTTCTCTGGTTTCAGGGGCGGTGGTTCGCGACAAACTGGCGGCAGGCGTTTCCCGTGGCGTCCAGCTAGAATTCGAGCTTCAGGGCCAACTGGAGTGAGCGCGGTCCACCGACCTGGTAGAGGGGGTTCATCCCGCCTATCGAGGAGCTCCAGATCGTGGTTGACCGGCCGAAGTTGCCACTGGACATGACGCCGACTGGATTGGCGAAGTTCGGGGTATTGAAGAGATTGAAGGCGTCCACCCGAAACTGGAGCGCAAGCCGCTCATGGATCGGAAACCGGCGGCGGAGAGACAAGTCCAACTGCCGCAGGCCGAATCCCTCAAGGGTACCCCGCCCCAGCGTTCCCTGCCGCCCTTCGGCCAGAGGAGTGGCGCCGTCGAAGGCGGAGCGATTGAAGGCCTTGCCGCCCGGGTAGTGGCCGCCAAAGAGGTAGAGCGGTTCGCCGGGAACAAGATCCGGACGAGCAACGTTCGTCAACCCGAGGTTGAGGGCATCGCGGCCGGTCACGACGGTGACGGGAGACGCGGTTCTGAGACGGATCACCGTGTCGAAGGCAAATCCGCCAAGAATCGCCCGGGCGACCCTGTTGGATGGTGGCGACGGAACCTCGCAGGTGGCCGACGCGGTGAACGCATGCCGGATATCGAACGTGGAGAGTCCACGGTCGGTATCGGGGTCCAGGCTCCGAGCGGGCGCGCTGAAGTTGAGGAGCGATTCGTCGGAGGCGTTGTCGAGAGACTTCGACCACGTGTAGGAAGCCATCGCCTGAAGGCCGCGGGACATGCGGCGTTTGAACTGCAGTTGCAGTGAGTTGTAGTCCGAACTGGCCTCGTTGCTGACGGCGTCGATCCGCGTGAAGCCGGGGTTCCGGAGCACTTGGGACCGCAAGCTCTCGACGCGGGCGAGGCGCCGGGCAGCGGCGCCCACGTAGGAAATCGAAAACGAGTTCGTGTTCCCGAACGGCTGTTCGACCGCCAGGTTGTACTGAAGCGTGTAGGGCAGCGAGTAGCCGTCGTAGAAGGCAAACAATCGCGGATACGGAGGCGCTACGCTCTGAGGCGGAACCTCGGTGAGGAAGATCGGATCGTCGATGGGGCGGCTGCTGACGGTCCGGCTGCGGGAGAAGGGGAAGTTGGTGGGGGAGAGCGCGGTGCCGGTGTAGGCGTAGCCCAGGTCGTAGAAGA